>CAYZDM010000296.1:0-4715 GCA_964476875.1 uncultured Sandaracinaceae bacterium
GAAGGCAATTCCGATCGCCGTGCACCGAAGGCCGTGAAGGAATACGCCCGCCAGAACCCCCACCGCATGGGCGTCTGGCCGGACGGCTCGAAGACCCACGTCTCGACGATGTCCAGCGGCGACTTCGCACATAACGAAAAGTCGGTCACGATCGATGCGGCGACGACGGTTCGCATCGAGCACGTGGCTGCCGACGGTTCGACGGGTGTGTTGAAGGATGGGCTTGCCCTGCTCGAAGGCGAGATCTTCGACGGGACCTACATGAGCAAAAGGGCCCTGCTTACGTTCCTCCGGGAGCAGGTGAGCGAGGCCAAAGCGCTCGGGGTCTTGTTCTCGCTGCACATGAAGGCGACGATGATGAAGGTCAGCGACCCGATCATTTTCGGCCATGGGGTGCGGGTCTTTTTCGCGAACGTCTTCGAGAAGCATGCGGCCACCTTCCAGGAGCTGGGCGCCAATCCGAACGATGGCTTCGGTGAGATCGTCGCGCGTATCGAAAGCCTTCCCGCCGCCAAACGGGCCGAGATCGAGGCTGACATCGAGGCCGCGTACGAGAACGGCCCTGGGCTGGCAATGGTCAACTCGGACAAGGGGATCACCAATCTGCATGTGCCGAGCGACATCATCATCGATGCTTCAATGCCGGCGATGATTCGCACCTCCGGGCAGATGTGGAACGCCAAAGGGGATCAGCAGGACGCCAAGGCCGTCATCCCGGACAGCAGCTACGCGGCCGTTTATCAGGAGGTCATCGATTTTTGCAGGAAGCATGGCGCCTTCGACCCAACCACCATGGGCAGCGTCTCCAACGTCGGGCTCATGGCGCAGAAGGCCGAGGAGTATGGCTCCCACGACAAGACCTTCGAAATCGCGTCCGACGGCGTTGTACGAGTGGTCGACGCAAGTGGCGCAGTGCTCATGGAGCACGAGGTTGGCGCAGGTGATATCTGGCGCGCATGCCAAACCAAAGATGCACCGGTGCGTGACTGGGTGGGCCTTGCCGTTCGCCGCGCGCGCGCCACCGGCGTGCCGGCAATCTTTTGGCTCGACGAAGCGCGTGCACACGACGCGCAGCTCATCGCCAAGGTGAACGCGTACTTGCCAGAGCACGACACAGCCGGTCTCGATATCCAGATAATGGCGCCCGGCGCGGCGACCCGATTCTCGCTGGAACGAATCGCGGAAGGCAAGGACACCATCTCGGTCACGGGCAACGTCCTGCGCGACTACCTCACGGACCTCTTCCCGATTCTCGAAGTCGGTACGAGTGCCAAGATGCTCTCGATCGTGCCGCTGATGAACGGGGGAGGCCTCTTCGAAACGGGGGCGGGCGGTTCAGCACCGAAGCACGTTCAGCAGTTCGAGAAGGAGAACCACTTGCGCTGGGACTCACTCGGCGAGTTCCTGGCTCTCGCAGCCTCCCTCGATTTTCTCGCGGAGCGGGACAACGACCCAAAGGTGAAGATCCTCGCCGACACGTTGGAAGGTGCCGCAACCAAGTACCTGCTCGAGAACAAGGCGCCCTCACGCAAAGTGAATCAGCTCGACAACCGCGGCAGCCATTTCTACCTCGCGCTCTATTGGGCACAGGCTCTCGCCGCCTCGGATGACGCCGATCTTCGGGCGTACTTCACGCCTGTGACGAAGGCGCTGACCGACAACGAGGCGAAGATCGTCGACGAGTTGGTCTCCGTGCAGGGCAAGCCGATGGACGTCGGCGGTTACTACCTGCCGAACGACGATCTCGCGACCAAAGCGATGCGCCCAAGCGCCACATTCAACGCCATTATCGACGCACTCTGAGCGCCGATCGGAAGCCGTGGCCGATCTCCCGGGGTGACCCTACGGATTGCATTCCCGGGAGACATTGACCAGCGCTTCTCCGGCAAACCGCGCTGCGGCCCAGTCGAGCACGAACGGCACACTTACTTCGCTGCTCTCGTCGTGCCCCAGTCCTTCGAGGACACGATAGTCGTGCTGGCTTCCGACCTGGCAGAGTCGGTCGTGGAGCACATTGGTCAGCAGAATCGGAACGGATAGATCGTCTTCGCTTTGGAGAATCAAAATGGGCGCCTCGCTCCGGACATGGCCCGGGGAGTTTTCGAGCAATCGGTCGGGCCACTCCGGCAAGTCGAGCGGGCTGGTGGAGTAGATCGGCCCCCCGAAATCGATCCCGGCCGCTTCGAACTCCTCGAAACAGGCTTCGCTCTCCAGGAGTTCGCCCATCGCATCGATAGCGGCTGAACTGAAGATGTCGGCGACCGAAAGTTCGCGATGAGCCGCCTCGAAGCCCAGACCGAGGAACCAGTGAATGAACGTGGTTCGTGGAAACAAAGGCCCGGTCATCACGATGGTTTGAAGCTCAGATCCCGGCGCCACCGCGACGACGCCACGGACCTCTAGATCAGGCGCCCAGCTCCGCGCGATCTCGCCAGCGAAGAGCGCGGCGTGTCCACCTTGTGACAAACCCCAAACCACGACTCGGCTTCCCGCACCGGCCTGCTCGATTTGCTGTGCCGCGCGTACGATGTCGAGTACGCCGCGACCCTCGCTGGCGCCAACCAGGTACGGATGCATGCCTGGTGTTCCCAACCCCTCATAGTCGGTCGCGACTCCCACGAAACCTGCCGCAAGGATCTCGGGTGCGATGGAATAGAAGTCGTGCCCGAAGAACCGGAACCCCTTTGAGGGCGCGCATCGATCCGCAAGCCCCGTGAGGCCATGCGCCCAGGAGACCACATCTCGACCGCTTTCGGGCGCCAGTCCACCCGGCGCAGCGACCATGCCCGACACCGCGATGGGCGTACCATCGAACGAAGTCGACACGTAGAGGACGCGCCATGCCTGACTGCCTTCGACGAAGGGCTCCATCGGTTCGGCGCGAATCAATGTTCCCGGCGCGTCCGATGGCAGTGGGTCGGGCGGATCGTAGAAATCGACGCTCGTCACCGGTTCTGCGTCGCCGCACCCGATGGCGGACATAAGGGCGATTGCGGCGAGGACCAGCGAGCGAGGAGAAACCATGAAAAGACAGATCGCACCACGACGCGATTCGTGTCTATACGTATTTGTTCACGACGGTTGCGAGCGGCCACTGACTGGCACGCTTTCGGCACGATCACTCCGCCGCTAGCGGGGCTCTCTGAGCATCGGCCACATCGGAGGACCGCCACGGCCGGTTTGAATTTCGTCCATCACTTCGAAACCGTGGCGTCGGTAGAACGCGAGATTCGCCAAGTTCGAGCTCTCCAGGTACGCCTGCGTGCCGGTCTCGTCGCATCGGTCGATGACGTCTCGCATGAGCGCCGTCCCGACACCTCGGCCCTGATGAGCGGTTCGCGTTCCGAGCGCGAAGAGGTAGTAGTGTGGCTCGCGTGGATGAAAGTTTCCTAGCTGAAGAAAGAGCTTCAATACACGCGCGAGACTTCCCAGCCCGTGCTCGGTCACGCCATGCCACAGCGTACTGATGCCGACCGAAGGCGTCATCGCGACGCCCGGTGGCAACCAGGAGGCGACGCCAGACCCATCGACTGTCACGTAGGTGAGACGGTGCGGGAGGCAGGATGGAAGCGTCATGCCAAACGCAAACCTCGGATACGATTCCTTCGGTGAGGACCACCTCATCACTGGGTCATCGTGAAACGCATCGGAGAGGATATCGATGAGTTGCTCGCTGTCGCTTTCAACCGCGGTTCGAACTGCTGGGAGCCCCTCGAGCATGCCCGATGCTAACACGCTCGCCTCAACGGCAGTTTGGCTTTGGCGTCCTCACGGGCCTACTGGCGACCCGCGAGAAGATCCTCCATCGACGGTGTGAGCGTGACGCTCGCGTCGTGGAGTCGCTGTTTCACCCAGGGCGAGGCGTCTGCCACTGAACCGAACGCTTTCACCGGTGCTGGCGGCGGTTTGATCCAGTTCACCGCGGTGAGCGCGCCACGGATAAGGGCACTCTTGAACAGAACTGCGATGGCGATGGCGTGGGGTGACAACTGCTGCAGCTCCGGTCCGGCCAGCCATTCGGCGATGCGTTTTCGTTGGTTGGCCGTATGCGCCATCGTCATGCCGCGACAGTCGACCAAGCAGGCGAACTTCTCCCTGCGTCGCAGGTACGACAGGATCCGATCGAGGAACACTTCGAGCCCGTCGTCGTCCAGTCCGTTCGAAGGGTAGCGGACATAGGCGATCGGCCAGGCGCCTTCGTCGAAGATTAGTCCCCCGTCTTCTCTACTTCCTGGTGACCGAGTCGAGTGCATTCAATCCAAAGACGAAATAATGAAGCTACGCTCACCGCTCCCCTAGCGCTGGTTGGCGCGACGCTATCATTGAACGGACCGGTGGCACAATGGCCCATCAGCGCGCGGATTGATGCTATAAGCGGGGCCGATTTCTAGGAGTTGATATGACCGCCTCGAGCACTGGATTGCCACTCAGCATGCGGAAGAAGGACATCTTCTTCGTCGCCTGCTTTTCGTTCTTTGCGTTCTCGTCTTTCTTTTCGGACTCGTGGCATGCGCTGGGCCTTCTCGAAGGAGACGCCTTCTGGTCGCGTGCCAACCGCTGGTACGGCGAGTTCGCGCAGGACCATTTCTTCTTGGCGGATCATCAGTACGTTCGCGTGAACACGGGCATCTCGGGGTTGATCTATGGCCCCTTCTACCTCGTGCTGGTCTACGCGTTCATCAAGGGAAAGAACTGGATTCGGCCGATGACGCTCG
>CAYZDM010000297.1:0-4703 GCA_964476875.1 uncultured Sandaracinaceae bacterium
CTCGGTCGGGGTCTCTGACTAGTCGAGTCACCCGGCATTAGTCGCTCTCGGGCGCGACATGATAAGCACGGTTTCCGTGCCCACGACCGCCACCGACCGAACCTTCGTGCTCTCCTCGTGGATCTTTGCGCGCGTCCTCGGGGTCGTCTTGCTCATCGCCTTCGTTTCACTTGGCGTTCAGGCTCAGGGGCTCTTCGGGTCCCACGGCGTGATGCCGATCGCGATGTTCGTCGAGACAGCGAAGAGCGCGGGTCACAGCTTCTGGCAGCACCCGAGCGTGCTTTGGTGGTCGAGCAGCGACGCGATGATCACGTGCGTTTGGGGCACCGGAATCGTCGCGTCGGTCGCGCTACTCATCGGGCTGGCACCGAAGGCCGCGCTGCTGGTGGCTTGGTTCGCCTACCTATCGTTTGTCAGCCTTGGCTGGCCGTTCATGTCGTTTCAGTGGGACACGCTCCTGCTGGAGGTGTCGTTTACGGCCGTCTTCTTCGTGCCGTGGTGCTTGCACGATCGACTCGCGAAGCATCGGGCGCCGCACCCCTTGGCGCGATGGGCCATGTGGTGGTTGCTGTTCCGGCTCGTCTTTCGATCGGCTTACGTGAAGCTCGCGAGCGGCGACGCGACATGGTCTGACCTGAGTGCGCTGAGCTATCACTATTGGACGCAACCGCTAGCCACTCCGCTTGCCTGGTATGCGAACCTGCTGCCGGACTGGTCCCAAGCGCTTTGTTGCGCGCTGATGTTTGCCATCGAGTTTGGAGCGCCGATCCTTCTTTGGGTTCCGCGTGCGTGGGCGCGCCGCACCGCAGCCGGATCCATCGTGGCCCTGATGCTCTTAGTCGCCGCAACCGGAAACTACGGCTTCTTCAACGCGCTGACCGTCGCCCTTTGCATACCGCTGCTCGACGACCGCCTGCTCGCCCGCGTCGTTCCCGGCCGAATCCTCGAGGCCCAACCTGCAACGGAGGTGCCGAAACCAATCGGTTGGTCGGCGCTAGGCCCAGCAATGGTCATCGTTCTGTCGGCGACCGTCTTCTTCACGGGGACCTTCGGCTCGCGGGTTCCGAGAGCGCTCGGGTTCATTTACCCCTTCGGCACCTTCAACAACTACGGACTGTTCTCCGTGATGACCACGGAGCGCCCCGAGATCAACATCGAAGGCACGAGCGACGGCGAGACTTGGAAGGAATACGTGTTTCGTTACAAGCCAGGGCCGCTCGAACGAGCCCCGGTGTGGGTCTCGCCCCACCAGCCGCGCCTCGATTGGCAGATGTGGTTCGCCGCGCTCGGCGAGTACAGAACGAATACTTGGCTTGCTAATCTGATGACCCGCTTGCTGCAGGCAGAGCCGAGCGTGCTCGAACTCATCGACCACAATCCGTTCGAGAATGAGCCTCCGAAGCAAGTGCGCGCGTTGATCTATCGATACGAGTTCACCACCTACGACGAGCGAGAGGCGACGGGACAATGGTGGGCACGCCGGGACCGGGCGCTCTATGCACCCATTCTAGGCGTGAAGATCAAACCGCCAGCCGCACCAGACGCGACGCCGGACGCTAACTAGCCGCCAACTAGCCGCCGACTAGTACTGCAGCGTGAACGAGAATGAGGCCCAGTAGGTCAAGACCTTGTAGTCGCCGGGGCAGCCAGTACGTACGACCTGGTCGCGCGAGCAGATCTCCACAATATTTGTCGGATCGCTCGGGTCGGTCCCCGGGATGAGCTGATCGGTTCCCTCGTACCGGTTGTCCAAGTTGCCCTTGGTGAACGCGAACGCGCCGGCGATATCGAGCATGTACTTGTCTTTGATCTCGGGGTTGTTCCGGTCTTTCCAGTAGAAACCGAAACCCGTGGTGATGTTGCCGCTCAGCCCGGGTGGCGGCGTGAAGTACTGCGCCCAGGCTTGCGTGGTGGCCGAGGTCGCGATGTTGGCGCCGCCTCGGAGTGCGAACAGCTCCGTGAAGCGGTACTCGAACGCGGCCTTGACGCTCCAGGTGTTCTGCCATCCAAACGGAACCGTGATGACAAAGTCATTGAGGGCGCCGTTTGGATCAACCGCTGTAACCGTTTGGTTGACGTTGCCGCTCTTGGGAGCGCCGTGGAACTGCATACGTGCCTCGAACGCGATCAGCGCCTTGTCGGTCACCTGAGAGGAGAGACCAAACGCGATTGCGTGCGGGATGTTCCAGTCGGCGGAGGAGTTGAGGGTGAGAGGACCGCCAGTAGCTGGATCGGAAATGAGGTCCGTCTCGGTGGTGCCGGTCATCTTAATCTTCGAGGCCATGCGGTACATGATCCCGATGTTGACCTTCTTGTGCGGCTTTATGGTCAAGCCGAAGCGCAAGGCTGGCGTGCCGACGCCACCGAGGTCGTTCTTCACCCTCGCGTAGCCGAAGCCGTTGAGGGCGGCGCCGACGTTCTGGTAAAGGTCTGCGGTTTGCTTCGAGAAGGGCAAGCGAAGAGCGACACCAAACCAGAACTTATCGTGAATCTTGAACGAGGTGCCCAGCGCGAATTCGCCGACGAAGAAGGTGACGTTGAGGTCCTCTCCGGTGGGGTTGGTGCAGGTCGCCGGGTCGGTGTCGGCGACTCCATCGATCACCTCGTCACCATCGAGACATTGCACGTCGCTAAACGAAGATCCGTATCCGGTTTCGATGTACAGGCCGCCGACCAAGACGACGCGCGGAGCGATGCGTCCGCCGATGAATGCGGAGGGAAGCGGTCCATAGCCGAGTCCCGAGGACACGCTTGTGTTGGGGCCCTGCACCGGAGCGATTTGCTTCACCAACAGGTTGGTCATGTTGAAGGTGAACCCGAGCTTTTTGATGCCCTCCATGTTCGCGGGGTTGAGGGCCAGGGCGGCCGGCCGCTCCAGGTACGTGGTGCCCGTCAGCGCCATTCCGACGCTCTTGCTATCGTACGCCGTGGGCTCGGGATTAGCGCTTGCAAGCGCCGGCGTCAGCAAGCCCGCGAGAAGGCATGCGGTCAGTAATCTGTGCTTCATCTTCGGGGCTCCTCCACCCATCGTGCTGCCCTGGGGGGGGCCGGGGCAGCATACATGGAAGCACCGTCGATCGGTCAACCAAAAAGCGTCCGAACGATGCACAAACATACAGCAGAACTCAGCGACATCAGGCGTCGAGAGCTGAGGACTCGACGCTTGTTGGGCAACCTACACCGGTGCCGCCCAACCCACAGTAGCCGCCCGGGTTCTTGGCGAGGTACTGCTGGTGATAGTCCTCCGCGTAATAGAACGGCGGTGCGGCGACTATCTCGGTCGTAATGTTGCCATGGCCGGCCTCACGAAGCGCGCCCTGGTAACGTTGCATCGATTGTGTCGCCAGTTGGTGCTGCGCATCGTCGAAGTAGTAGATCCCGGATCGATACTGCGTTCCACGGTCGTTTCCCTGACGCATGCCCTGGGTGGGGTCGTGGCTCTCCCAGAAAATCTCCAAGAGCGCCTCGTAGCCGACCACAGTCGGGCGGTACACCACGAGCACCACCTCGTTGTGCCCCGTGCTCCCAGAGCAGACTTCTTGGTAGGTCGGGTTGGCCGTGCGGCCCGCCGCGTAGCCGACAGCTGTCGTGTACACGCCCTCGGTCTGCCAGAACTTGCGTTCGGCGCCCCAAAAGCAGCCTAGGCCAAACATGGCTTGCTTCGTGTCATCCGGATATGGGCCGTGCAGCGGGGCATCGAGGACGAAATGGCGGGCGACGGCGTTGGACATGATCCGTACATAGAGAAGATCGGGCGGAGGCGGTAGTGGCTCCCAACCCCTGGGTTGGCGATCTCTGCAGAATACGATAACCAGACGGAGTGGAGGCGCCGCACATCTCCGAGATCGCCCGCCGGTTGAAAAGCAGCCGGAGCGTGCTTTTCGTGACCGGTGCCGGGATTTCCGCCGACTCCGGGTTGCCAACTTACCGTGGCATCGGGGGCCTCTACGAACAGGACGACACCGACGATGGCGTCCCCATCGAAGCCGCGCTTTCGGGTGCGATGTTCCAAAGGGATCCGGCCATTACGTGGAAGCACATCCATCAGATCGAACGCTCTTGCCGAAGCGCCGGCCCGAATCGGGCGCACGAGGTCATCGCGGAGCTCGAGAACCGCTTCGATCGCGTCTGGACGCTCACGCAGAACGTCGATGGATTGCATCACGCCGCGGGTAGTCGGCAGGTGATCGACATTCATGGGAATGTGCACCGTTTGGCGTGCACGCGTTGCGGTCACCGCTGGCAGGTCACGAGCTACGAGGGGCTCGACATCCCGCCGTCATGCCCCGAATGTGCATCGTTGGTGAGGCCCGAGGTCGTCTTGTTTGGGGAAATGCTGCCGGTTCACAGCACCAGGGTGCTGCAGGAGCAACTGAGCCAGGGCTTCGATGCTGTGTTCTCGATCGGGACGACGAGCGTGTTCCCGTACATCGCGCAGCCGGTCATCGATGCGCGGCGGCGAGGCGCTCTTACCGTGGAGGTCAATCCGGGCACGAGCCAGGTATCACACATCGTAGACCATCGACTCGAGATGGGGGCCGCCGCGGCGATGGACGCTATTGTCCGCGAACTCGATCGGCTCTAGGGTAGTCGGCGATGGGGGTCACGAAGCAGGGCTACCGATACGACGAATCGTACGAAGAGGTCGTTCAACTCTCGGACGGTCAACGGGTCCTCCTTCGTCCGATGCGGCCGAGTGACAA
>CAYZDM010000298.1:0-4703 GCA_964476875.1 uncultured Sandaracinaceae bacterium
AAGCCATGGCAGGGCAAGCGGACGCTAGGCCCGCAGGGCTCACCTGTCAAGCTCGCCAGAACAGTGATAACCCCGGCGCCTGATGGAGGAAGACACACCACAACCGCCGGCGCACAATATCGGGCTCTGGGTCGGTGTCGGCTGCCTCGGCGTGCTGGTCGTCTCATGCTGCCTCCTCACCTTCTGGGCGCAGACCTACGGCGTGCGCTCGATGATGAACCAGGGCGACGAAGCCAAGATCTGGCTGTCGCGGATGATTCTCGTCGGTGCCCTCGAGGGAACACGAAAGACCTGCACCGACGGGGTCATCAGCGAGGATACCCTCCCCTGGTTCCACCCGAGGCTGCCCTCGGAGACGCGGAATCGGGCCTGCGCGCTGGACGACACCGCCCTCCAAACTCTCAGCGACCCAGAGAAGGCCTCGGCGGTCTCCCTTATCCATACCGACCATCCCGAACTTGCGACGGCCTTTGACCTGGACCCAACAACCTGCTTCGAGCACGCGACCGAGGACCTGAGCGTCGTCGGGTGCTTCGATGTGGAGGGGGGACCGGAGGCCGTGCCCTATCAGATCATTGATCTGACTTTGCGTCGTCCGTGACGCTGACCGGCACGTCGATCGGCGTCTGCCGATACGCGACGGTCAACCCCGCACTGCCGGAGTAGTCTCTAGGTCGGAGCTGTAGCAGCACGCACGGCTCAGAACCTTCTTCGCTGACGCAGTTGGTCAGTCCAGCGAACGTTCGTTGTTGCCGCAAGCCGTACCACTTGAGACCAACCGGCAGCTCAAGATCGCGCGGGTGCCGCATCGTCGAGATGGATCCGTCCTTTTCGATGAATGCGATCTCTGCCTGAAGCACGTTTGGATTCTCGGAGAAGGCAATGTCGAGCATCCGCCAGAACAACTCGTCCCCGTACTCGAGTTGCTCGTCAGTGATTTCAATCCGCTCGTTGCGCATGCGCTCGAGGAGGGGTTTCAGATTGGAGGGCAGCGATGCCTCGTCGCCTTTCGCGGCGGCCACGAGCACACGCTGTCGCTGGACGTCTGACCGCAGCTCGAGGAGGCTGAGTGCCCGCAATCGCAGCTCACGGAAATCTTCGATGTACGGCTGCGCGGCCCGAACCGCCTCTGCCTTGGCCGTGCAACCCCCTGAGAATAGGAGAAGTACCAGTACCAGCCCCCGAGCACTGAGAGCGACCCGTCCGAAACCGCCGCACATCGACGTTACAGTAGTCGACGCGCCACACAAGCCCAACTAAAGTTGGCCCGATGGCGCTCATCGCATTTCGAGGGGTCAAGAAGGCGTTCGGCCGAAAGGTCGTGTATCGGAACCTAGACCTCGAGGTGAACGAGGGCGAAGTCCTGACTATCATCGGCGGCTCCGGCCAGGGGAAAAGCGTCATGCTCAAGATGCTGATCGGGCTGCTCGACATCGACGGCGGCAGCATCTCGTTCGACGGACAGGAGATCTCGGGCATGAGCGAGGCCGAATACGCGCCCGTTCGCAGGCGAGTGGCGATGTTGTTCCAAGCGGGCGCGCTCTTCGACTCGCTCAACACCAAGGAGAACGTCGCATACGGCCTCCGTGAGCAACTGAACATGAGCGAGATTCAAATCTCGGAGCGCGTTCGCGAGTCACTCACGTACGTAGGTCTGCCAGGCACGGAGGAGACCGCCCCGGCGGATTTGTCGGCCGGCATGAAGAAGCGGGTCTCGCTGGCGAGGGCCCTTGCCATTCGACCCGAGGTTTTGCTCTACGACGAACCGACCACCGGGCTCGACCCGATCAACGTCACTCGCATTGCCGATCTGATCCAGTATCTGAACGAGACGCTGGACGTGACGTCTATCGTGGTGACACACGACATGGACACCGCCCTGGCGATCAGCGACCGGATTGCCATGATCCATGGGGGTTTCGTGATCTTCTCAGGAACCCCTGAAGAGCTCCGGGCATCGGACAACCCACAGGTGCGCGACTTCATCGAGGGCAACGCTCCAGTCGACGAGGACACCGAAACTCTGCTAAAGAGTGCGGGGTAAGGGGCTGGGCAACGGATGAAGACGACCGGTAATACTCGCCTTCGTGTTGGGATCTTCGTGCTGGTCTCCCTGGCGATCGGCACGAGCATCGCATTTGCGATCGGTGCTCAAGAGAACATCTTCGAGTCCAAGACGACCTATTTCGCGGTCTTCGACGATGTTGGCGGCCTGCAGAAGGGCAACACCGTACGGGTAGCCGGCGTGAACGTCGGCTCGGTGACCGAAGTCATCATCGGCGAAGCTGGGCAAATAGAAGTGTACTTCCGGGTCATCGACGACGCGACGCACCTTATCCGCGGCGAAGTTGGTGCGGGCACCGTCGGCGTGGAGCCAAAGCCGAGCTTTGCCGCAATCGGAAGTAAAGGGCTCCTGGGAGACCGCATCATCGAAATTGGCGTTGGCTCCGACGAGTACCCCCAATGGGATCCGGACGAAGCGATTCCGGTCTCGGTAGGCGGCGGCATCATGGCGCTGGCCGAGCGCACACTGGTCGAGGCCGAAGGAACCGCCCACAACCTACGACTCGCTACCGACCCGTTCGCCGACCAGGAGTTCTCGGACGATCTCAAAGAGACGGCACGAAACCTCGCCAAGGCCAGCGGGCTGATCGCGAGCGGAGACGGAACGATCGGACGCCTGATGCAGGACGCCGAGCTTGGACGCGACGTGAAGGGCGCCGTCAAAGAGCTGCGCGCGGCTGGGAAGCAGGTCGCAGCGCTCGGCAAGAACCTGAACGCGATCACCGAAGACATTCAAACGAACGACGGCACGGCCCACGCCCTGATTTACGGATCCGAGGGAGCCGACGCGATCCGGAATATCCGCGATACCTTTGGGCAACTGAACACCATCCTGACTGACGTTCGCGAGGGCGATGGCGCCGTCAATCAACTGATCTACGGCGAGCTCGGCGATTCGTTCATGGACAACTTGCAGAACGCCAGTGACGACATCGCGTTCCTCACCAAGGAAACCCGCGAGGGCAAGGGCACCATTGGCGCGCTGCTGACCGATCCGTCGATCTACGAAGACGTCAAACGACTGGTGGGCGACCTCGAGCGCAACGACATTCTGCGGGCGCTGGTCCGCTACTCGATCCAACGCGACGAACCTCGCGAGACGATTGAAGTAGTCGAAGTGACCGAAGAGTAAGACGATGCGGGTCTATCTCGATCTCCTCCGGAAGGTCCTGGACGAGGGCGTCACACGCGAAGACCGAACAGGCACCGGAACACGAAGCTTGTTCGGCTATCAGTTGAGGACCGACCTTCGCGAAGGCTTTCCCCTTCTCACCACGAAGAAGGTTCATCTAAAATCGATCATCCACGAGTTGCTCTGGTTCGTGCGCGGGCAAACCCACGTCAGCCATCTTCAAGAAGTGGGCGTGTCGATCTGGGACGACTGGGCTACGGCGGAACAAACCGCGCGATTCGGCCGTAGGGAAGGCGACCTCGGTCCCGTGTACGGGCACCAATGGCGCAACTTCGGCGCGACCGAGCGGGAGGACGGCAGCTACGAGCGCGACGGCGTCGATCAGCTCACCAACATCCTCAACGAGATCCGCGACAACCCCGACAGTCGACGACTGATCGTCTCGGGCTGGAACCCGTCAGAGGCGGAGCGCGTCGCCCTCCCCCCTTGTCACACCTTGTTTCAGTTTTACGTTAGCGACGGGCGTCTCAGCTGCCAGCTGTACCAGCGCAGCGCCGACGTGTTCCTGGGGGTCCCTTTCAACATCGCGAGCTACGCCTTGCTGACCATGATGGTCGCTTCGGTCACGGGCTTGGAGCCCGGTGACTTCGTTCACACCTTTGGCGACGTGCATCTCTACAGCAACCACGTCGACCAGGCCCGGCTACAGCTATCGCGCCAACCGCGACCGCTACCCACGATGTTCATCGACCCGTCGGTCGATAACCTCTTCGAGTTCCGGCACGAGCACTTCCAACTCAAAGATTACTTGCCGTATCCGCGCATCAAAGCCCCGGTGGCCGTGTGACCGAATCTAGACCGGCTCTGTCACCGCTCGCGCTAATCGTGGCGGTGGCGCGCAACGGCGTCATCGGTAAGGACGGCGCCCTGCCTTGGCACGTCTCGGAAGACCTCAAGCACTTCAAGAAGACGACTGGCAACCATCCGATCATCATGGGCAGAAAGACTCACGAATCAATCGGTCGCACTCTTCCGGGGCGACGCAACATCGTGGTCACGAGGCAAACGGACGCACAGTTCCCGGGATGCGAGGTGGCGCACGACCTAGATGAAGCGATCACACTCGCGAGAACGACCGACGACTGTCCATTCATCATAGGGGGCGCCAGCCTGTACGAGGCCGCACTGCCGCTCGCCACCGAGCTCCACTTGACGCTGATCGACGAAGACGTCGAAGGCGACACCTACTTCGCGGTAAACCTGGAGGAGTTCGACGAAATCGAAAGTCGCCCGGGGACCACACCAGGCGTCGCATTCAAGACGCTGCGCCGCCCAACAAAAAGGGGACAGCCCCCTTTTCGCACGGGTTAACTGGCGCTGGCGCTGAACACCGCCACTGGCGCTGGCACTGACACTGGCACTGGCACTGACGCTGGCACTGACGCTGGCGCTGACACTGACGCTGGCGCTGGCGCTGACGCTGGCGCTGGCGCTCTCTTCTCTACTT
>CAYZDM010000299.1:0-4703 GCA_964476875.1 uncultured Sandaracinaceae bacterium
AGCAGATGGGGTGGCGATTGCCTATGGAGACGACCCGCCACTGAAAAAGCGGGCGTCCGTGGTCGGCGCCAAGCGCAAACTATTCTACGGCCGCACCGCGGGGAACGACGTGCGCGTGATTGATTGGGACGTTGGCGCGCAAGGTACGAGGGCGCGCTTTCAGGTTCGTGGTGAGGAACTGGAGATCGCATTGGGTCTCGTCGGGGAGGGCGCGGTGTTGAACGCAGCGGGTGCCCTTGCCATCGCGTTCGGCCTGGAGGCGTCGCTCGAAGATGCCGCCCGCGGAATCGAAGGGGTCTTGCCTTCACCGGGGCGTATGCAACCGAGAGCAGGGACGGGCGACCGCCTGATCATCGACGATTCCTACAACGCCAACCCCGCGTCAGTGGAGGTCGCGTTGACGAGCGCCCAGGCCATTGCCGAGAAGCGCAACGCACCACTCGTCGTCGTCCTCGGCGACATGAGGGAGCTCGGTGCGTACAGCGATGGGGCTCACCGGCATCTTGGCGAGCAGATCTCCGATACGGAAGCCTTCCTGTTCATCGGTTGCGGCGAGGCGATGCATCAGGCGGTGACGACCGCGAGCGCCCGCGGGATCGATACGCTCTGGTTCGAAGATGCGGACGCGTGTGGCGACCTCTCGGGCCGCTTGCCGCTGAACGCAGTCATCTTGGTGAAAGGGTCGCGATCGATGCAGATGGAATGTGTGATCGGGCCGCTCCTCGGGGGAGTGACGCCATGATCTACTACTTGCTCTACCCGCTGCACACCCATGAGTCGCTGTCGTTTCTCAACGTTCTTCGGTACATCCCGTTTCGCTTTCTGATGGCGACCATGACCTCGCTACTCCTGACTTTTGGGCTCTACCCGTGGTTCATCCGCCGCCTACAAAGAAAGCAGATCGGGCAAGTGATTCGCGCCGACGGGCCGGAGTCCCATTTTGCAAAGGCAGGGACTCCAACGATGGGCGGCGCGCTCATGTTGCTCGCGCTCGTTTTGTCCACGGTCCTGTGGGCGGACCCGTCGAACTCGATGGTTTGGGTCGTGACCTTGATCACGGTGGCCTATGGCGTCGTGGGGTACATCGACGATGCCTCGAAGATAAGGACGCGTTCGACTGGAGGTCTTGCAGGTCGATACAAGCTTCTGCTGCAGTTCGGCACCGCGATCTTGGTGTGTAGCTGGCTGTACTACGGAGAAACGGGTCTTCCGTCGGACTGGCTCGAGATCCGCTATCGGCTCGCTGCGCCCTTCTTTGCGTTCTCGAAGTACCCAATAGAGCTGCCGCCTTGGCTCTACGTCCTCTTTTCCTCCTTTGTGATCGTTGGGACCTCCAACGCGGTGAACCTGACCGATGGACTCGATGGTTTGGCGATCGGTCCGGTGATGATATCCGCCGGAACGTACGCGATCCTCGCGTACCTGGCGGGACTCACTCTGTTTGGCAACGTCGTTGCGGGCTACCTCGACATCCCGCACATCGAGAGTGCAGGCGAGCTCAGTATCTTTGCGGCATCCGTGGTGGGCGTTGGCTTCGGCTTCCTTTGGTACAACACCTATCCTGCGCAGGTCTTCATGGGCGATGTGGGTTCGCTCGCTCTCGGTGGGGGCCTCGGTGCCCTGGCCGTCGTGACGAAGAACGAGCTTCTGTCTGTGATCCTCGGCGGGATCTTCGTCGTGGAGGCCGTGAGTGTGATTCTCCAGGTCGGGTACTTCCGACTGACCGGTAGGCGCATCTTCCTGATGGCGCCCATTCATCACCATTTCGAGAAGAAGGGCTGGCCTGAGCCCCGGGTCATCGTTCGGTTCTGGATCATCGCGATCGTACTGGCTGTCTTCAGTCTCGCCACGTTGAAGTTGAGGTGATGGTGGAGCTCTCCCGGAAGAACGCGATGGTGATCGGACTCGGCGAGAGTGGGCTGGCCGTCGTGCGGTTCCTGTCGGAGCGCGGTGCCCGGATTCGTGTGAACGATCAACGCGGTCGTGAGGCGTTGGGCGCGGCGGCGAGCGAAGCTGAGGCTCTCGGCGCGCAACTCGTACTCGGGGGACACCCAGACGACGCGTTCGAGGACCTGGATCTCATCGTGGTTTCGCCGGGCGTTCCGCCGCTTCCCCAGATTGACATGGCTGAGCGGCGCGGTGTCCTCGTGATCAGTGAAGTTGAGCTCGCCTCGCAGTTCATTGAAGCACCCATTGTGGCGATCACCGGAACCAATGGAAAGAGCACCGTCACGACGCTGGTCGGGGAGATGTGCCGACGGCTCGGACGTCCCCTGTTCGTCGGAGGCAATCTCGGCCGACCGATGATCGAAGCGGCCGGCACGGATGCGGGCGGCGAGGACGGCCTCGTGGTCGTTGAACTTTCGAGCTTCCAGCTGGAGCGCGTGTCGCAAATGAAGGCGCACGTCGCGATCTTGCTCAACATCACCCCGGACCATCTGGATCGGTACGCCTCTTTCGAGGCCTACGCGTCGGCGAAGGCGCGCGTGTTCGAGAGGCAGCGGTCCGAGGACTTCGCAGTGCTTCCCGCGGACGACGCGAATCTTCGGGAACTCGTGGAGAATGGCGGCACCGTGATGCTCTTCGGTGGTCGCTCCGGTGATGTGCGCGTGATCGAAGGGGTGCTTACGGACTTGCAGAGCTCCCTTCGTGTGCCCGTGAGCGAGCTGAGGTTGCGGGGGTCGCACAACATGTCCAACGCGTGCGCTGCCGTGCTGACGGCGCGCCTCCTCGGAGTCAACGCCGACGACATCGCCGCGACGATCCGCGATTTCGGAGGCCTGGCCCACCGCACCCAATACGTCGGGACTGTCGACGGGGTCGAGTACATCGATGATTCGAAGGCGACCAACGTCGGAGCCGCGGTCGCTTCGATCGATGGCCTGAAGGGGTCGAAGGGAAAGATCGTGCTCATTGCGGGCGGCGTGGACAAAGGGGGCAGCTACCAACCACTCCGCCAGCGAATGTCCGAAGAGGGGCGAGCCGTCGTAGTTCTGGGCGAGGCCGCCACGTTGCTGGAGCGAGCCTTTTCGGACTCGACGTTGGAGCTTCGCCGTGTGTCCTCGATGGGCGAGGCGGTAACCCAGGCCTCCTCGCTAGCTCGCCCGGGCGACATCGTGCTCCTAGCGCCGGCTTGTTCGAGCTTCGACATGTTCCGCTCCTACTCGGAGCGTGGGGATCATTTTCAGAGGGCCATCGCAACCCTGGGAGAGAAACGATGACACGTGCCTCGAAACCCGCACTGCCTGTGCAGCCTGGTCCGCCTGACGTGACGCTCGCGGCCACGCTCGTAGGGCTGATCGCGTTCGGGGTGGTGATGGTCTACAGCGCGAGCGCGGTCTACGCGAACAACATGTTCGGGAACGGGTTCCATTTTCTGGTCCGACAAACCGTTTTCGCATGCGCCGCGTTTGTCGTGCTGTTGGTGTTCACTCGTATCGACATTGGATTACTTCGTCGCTCGACCTATCCCGTCTTGCTCATAGCCGTGGTGCTCATGGTCGCGGTTGCCCTTGGCTTCGGACGCAGCGCCGGGGGCGCGACGCGATGGCTCGCGGTGGGGCCGGTGAACGTTCAACCCGCGGAGTTGGCCAAGCTCGCCATGATCATGTGGCTGGCCCATTCTCTGGCGAAGAAGTCGAACCAGATGCGAACGTTTTCGATCGGCTTCTTGCCCCACGTGCTGGTCGCGGGCCTCCTGATGCTCCTGTGCCTGGCGCAGCCGGACTTCGGCAGCGCCGTCATGATTGCCCTTCTGACCTTCGTGGTGCTCTTCGCGGCGGGCGCGAAAGCCGGCTACCTGCTCGGTTGCGTGCTCCTTGCGGTCCCGATCGGGTACGCGGCGATCGCCTCGTCGCCGTATCGAATGCGTCGCATCAAAGCATTCCTCGAGCCGTTTGAGCATCGGCAGGGCGCGGGCTATCAGATCACCGAGTCTCTGATGAGCTTCGGCTCGGGGGGATGGACCGGTGTCGGCCTGGGCGACGGTCGTCAGAAGCTGCTGTTCTTGCCCGAGGCGCACACCGATTTCATCAGCGCCATCGTCGGTGAAGAGCTCGGTTTCATCGGCGTCGTGCTCCTCTGCGCGGCGTTTGCGTGGATCGTCTATCGCGGCCTGCGCGCTGCCTGGCGCGCCCAAGACGAATACGCCGGCTATCTCGCGGCAGGAATGACGCTGTTCATCGGACTTCAGGCCTTCACCAACCTCGCGGTCGCTATGGGCCTACTGCCCACCAAGGGTCTCGCACTTCCTTTCGTTAGCTACGGCGGCTCCTCGCTGCTCGTGAACGCGGCCGCGGCGGGCATCATCCTGAACACCTCGCGCTACGGGGTTTCGCGGACGGTGGAGGACCCGGCGCCGATCAAACCCAAGAAACCCGTGCCGCGTCTGCGAGCGGCGAGGGGAGGTGCACGATGATTCAACGCATCATGGTTGCCGGCGGTGGCACAGGGGGACACCTCTTTCCGGGGCTTGCGGTCGTCGAAGAGCTTCGGCGCCGCGTTCCCTCCCTAGAGGTGAAGTTCGTGGGCACCGCCCGTGGCATCGAGGCGCGAATCCTTCCGAGTCGCGGCGAGGCTCTGGAACTCCTCGAAGTGACGCCGCTCAAGGGACAGGAACTTATCGACCTGGGACAACAACTCGGAAACGAGTGGACCGTCGTGGAGGAACATCATCTTGAGAAAGACTTCTCCTTCCCTGACTT
>CAYZDM010000300.1:0-4702 GCA_964476875.1 uncultured Sandaracinaceae bacterium
AACGCTGGATGACCCGAGACTGGCCGTACGGCAGCGGGGTCTGGGGAAAGAAGGAGTGGGTACAGCCGAACCTGCGCGAAGAGAATGTCGTCTCGACGGCAGAAGGCGGCACCAACCTGTTCTGGGCCGAGCGCTACGGCAAGACCCTCGGCCTCAAGGACGTGTGGATCAAGAATTGCGGCAACAGTCACACCGGCTCGTTCAAGGACCTCGGGATGACGGTCCTGGTGAGCACGGTCAAACAAATGATCGAAGACGGGACGCCCATCCGCGCCATCGCGTGCGCGTCGACGGGTGACACCTCCGCGGCCTTGGCGGCCTACTGCGCGTCGGCAGGAATACCGTCAGTCGTGCTGCTACCAAAGGGCAAGGTCACGACGGCGCAACTGGTTCAGCCGCTCGCCAACGGTGCGCTCGTTTGCGCGCTCGACACCGACTTCGACGGATGCATGGCGATTGTGCAGAAGCTCGCCGTCGAGGAAGGCATCTACCTTGCCAACTCGATGAATTCACTCCGCCTCGAAGGCCAGAAGACGGTCGCCATCGAGATCGTCCAGCAGTTCGACTGGCAGGTGCCCGACTGGGTCATCATTCCGGGCGGCAACCTTGGCAACGTCGCGGCGCTGGGGGCCGGCTTCGACATGATGTTCGAGTTGGGCCTCATCGCCAAGCGCCCGCGGATTTGCCTCGCTCAGGCGGAGAAGGCCAATCCGCTCTACCGCGCGTACAAGCAAGGCTGGGACAGCTTCGAGGCCATGACGGCGGGCGACACCGAGGCAAGCGCCATTCGAATCGGCAACCCGGTCAGCGTCCGCCGGGCGATTCGGGCCCTGGAAGCCTTTGACGGGGTGGTCGAGCAAGCGAGCGAGTCGGAGCTCGCCGAAGCGTCGGCGGCGGCGGACCGCGCCGGCAGCTACACCTGCCCCCACACTGGCGTCGCCCTAGCCGCCCTCGAGAAGCTCCGCGCGAAGGGGTTGGTCGAACCCGGCCAACGCGCCGTGGTCATCGCCACCGCTAACGGCCTGAAATTCACCCAGTTCAAGATCCGCTACCACGAAAACGAAATCGCAGGCGTCGAAAGCAAATACCCCAACACCCCCATCGACCTCCCCAGCGACTTCGAAGCCGTAAAATCCTCCGTCTTCAAAGAACTAGAAGCCCGCGCCAAATAAAAGGGGACAGCCCCTTTTTGGAAGGCTTAGTTCCCAAGTCGCTCGACGAGCAACTCTCGGTCCGCCCGGCGAAGATTGACGAATCGCAAGCGCACCTGGAAGTGCGCGTCCTCGACGCGTTTTGAGCCGAGCGCCCTCCCCTCGAACGCGCGCACCTCATCTCCAGTGGACGTGCTGAAACGAATTGGCGCGCCAGGCGCGAAAGCGCGCGGACTCATGATCGTAAGGATGGCCCCATCAAAACTGCGGGCCTCTGCGTCCTCACCGCCGTCCAAGCAAAGCTTCACTGGCTCATCCCTTCTGGCGTCGCATCGCCGCGCGTGCTTCTTTTAGATCTTCCTGTTTGCGGATCGAATCGCGCTCGTCGCCCTTCTTCTTGCCGCGACCAAGCCCCAACTGAGCCTTGGCAACACCGTTCTTGAAGTACACTTGAAGGGGCACCAGCGCGTAGCCACGCATTGTGAGTCGCCCGCGAAGATTCTCGATCTCACGCTTGTGCACGAGCAACTTGCGGCGCCTCTGCGTGTCGTGCCCCGCATGGCCACCCTGCTCGTATTGAGGGATGTGCATCCCGTACAGGAAGAGCTCGTCAGCATCGATACGGCAATACGCCGCCTCGAGATTCCCTCTGCGCGCGCGCAAGCTCTTCACTTCCGTGCCATACAGCACCATTCCGGCCTCGAGCCGTTCGTCGATGTCGTAGCGCTTGGCGGCCTTAGGGTTGCGGCACACCAGAAGCTCCATCCCTGGAACGCCTTTATCAACCCGGTTCTTCGCCATCGCCTGTCGCCTCTAGCACGGGCTGTTTGGCTTTGCGAAGTCGTTGGAGCCAGGCGAGCTCCGTCTCGAGCCGAAGAGCCTCGTCAAGATCGCCCTTCGTTCGCGCTTCCTCCAACGCTTGCTTGCGCCGTTCCACCTCTTGGTCCCAGCGCGCGATCGCCGACGGGGAATCGTCGAGGACCCAGCTTCGCGCGGTCGCTTTGATGGGAAGCTGAACGCGAGCGCCCGGCGTCGGTGAATCGGGAACGGTCACCTCGAGAAGCAGTCGAGGCCAAGACACGTCGATCTCGAGGACGCATGGCGATTCCCCCCAATCGGCGCGCGGCCGGAACACCTCGGTCGCGTATCCGTTCGCGTCGACCTGGGCCCAGGCCAAGCATGTCCTCTCGTGTTCCTGGATCGCAACCACGACGTCAGGACGACCATCGCGGTCGAAGTCCGGACGGGGTCCCGCCGCCAGTTGGACCCAGAGCCGCTCCGGCCAGCGTGCGTCCGGCACCTGGATCGACAGCGACGGCCCTCGTGAGGTCACGACCCGCACCGTGGAATCGGCGCCTCGCCCAGCGTCGAAAGCGACATAGTCTGGTTCGTCGAAACGCCGACCAATCTCGTAACCGTGCGTGCGGAGGCCTCGAATCAGAGCGTCCGCCTCCACACCCGGATCGACTCCGATGCGCAGATAGTCCAGCGGGTCTTGAACTGATTGTGGCTGCGTGCAGGCCACTAGGCACGCGCAGCAAGGGATGAGCCATCGCACCCGGTACTTTAGGTCGCTTCGATCAGAAGGCGAGCCGCCAGCACGAACCCATGCACCCTCGTGACGCCGGCGGAGTTCAGCGCTTCTGAAGCAGCGCGCAAGGTCGCGCCGGTCGTTCGCACGTCATCCACGAGGAGCACTCGCCCGGCCCCGTTCAGGCGCCAGGGCTCGAACGCGCCAGCGATGTTGCGTTGCCGCTCCGCATGTGGAAGGTCGACCTGACTTGGTGTGTTGCGCACCCGCTTCAACCCACTCAGCAGCGAAGGGACGCCGAGTGTCTTGGCGACGGGCCTCGCAAGCAGTGCCGCTTGGTCATAGCCACGGGACCGTCTCCGCCGCCAATGAAGTGGGACCGGCACGACGGCGTCCACCGCACCGCGCCAACATGTTGCATCTGCGGCCATGATCGCGCCAAGCGTTGCCCCGAGGTCGCTACGTCCGCGGTACTTGAAACGGTGAATCGCGTCAGCGATTGGGCCACCGTACTCGAATACCGCACCCGGACTGCGCACCGGTTCGAGGAGTGTCGCGCAGGACGCACAGAACGCCGAGGATCGGGAGGCTGCTTCATCGCAGCCCGCACAACGAGCAGGAGCCACCAGTGCTAGGAGTTCGTCGATGGAGCGCAACACCCAGCCCAATCGGCCGGCACCACGGGCAGTTGCGCAGCAGAATTAGCCCTTTGAAAAAGGAAACCGTCCCCTTTTCAGTGGTCATAGGGCTCGCCTCGGAGGATGGAGAAGGCTCGGTAGACTTGTTCGGCTAGGAAGAGGCGGGCTAGGCGGTGTGGGAGGGTCATGGCGGAGAGGGAGAGGCGGAGGTCTGCCTTCTTCGAGAGCGCTTGGGGAAGGCCGTAAGCGCCTCCGATGAGGAACACCACCGATTGGACGGATTCGTTTTCGGCGCGCCCCAACCAGGTGGCGAAATCTCGGCTCGTGAGGGCACGGCCGTCGACCTCGAGCGCAACGACACGAGAACGATCAGGAATGCTTCGCGCGAGGCGCTCAGCCACGTCATCCGCCTTCCCGTCCTTGATCTCGATCTCTTCGAACTTCGCGTATCGTCCGATGCGCGCGTAGTAATCGCCGAGCAGTGACCGCAAATCGCGGTCCTTGGCTTTTCCAACGGCGATGATTCGTATGCGCACGACGCGAGGGTCTACGGAAAGACGAAACCCTCGCCGGCCTGCTGACCTTCGAACTCGACCCGATCGGCGTCGAGCCAAAGCGCCTCGAGATCGTAGTAGCCGCGCGTGTCTTGATGAAAGATGTGCGCGACCACATCCCCGAAATCGAGAAGCACCCAGTTACCCTGCGGAAGCCCCTCGACACCGGAGCACCGCGCTCCGTACTTGTGCTTCAGGTCTTCCTCGATGCCGCGCGCGATGGCGGCCACTTGGCGATCGCTTCGCCCGCTCATCACGACGACGTAGTCGGTGTAGTCCACCTTTCCACGTACATCGATGATCTCGATTCTTCCTGCCTTCTTATCGAGCCCTGCCTCCGCAACCTTCAGCGCCAGCTCGCGGCCGACGACTTGGTCTTCATTCGGAGCGGAACTCGGGTTCGTTTTCAGTTGTGCGCCGTCTGCTTGTTTGGCCAACTAGTTTCCTCCTCTACTGTCTGACTTGGCCTTCTCCTTGGCCGACCCATTTGAGAGTACAGAGTTCGGCCAAGCCCATTGGACCATATGCGTGAAGTTTTGTTGTCGAAATTCCGATCTCGGCGCCGAGGCCGAGCGCGAATCCGTCGTTGAATCGAGTCGATGCGTTCACGAGAACCAAACTCGCGTCGACCTCTCGTATCCAGCGATCGGCGTGGGCGGCGTCTTCGGTGACGATCGCCTCCGTGTGATTTGACCCGTGTTTGGCCACGTGGTCGAGGGCCTCGTCTAGGCCGTCGACGACACCGACGTTGAGAATCAGATCGAGGTACTCGGTGTCCCAATCTTGGGGACTCGCTGCCTTGGCACCGTTCAGGAAACCGGCAGCCCG
>CAYZDM010000301.1:0-4699 GCA_964476875.1 uncultured Sandaracinaceae bacterium
GTTTTCTCCTGCTACCGACGTGGACCTATCACGTCGGCGAGCGCGCATGGTTGTCCCTCGCGGTGTGCGACGCCGATGGACCGACCCTCGAGGAAGTGCTCGACGTGTTCGACACGATTTGGGACAGTCTCGAACGGCCCATCGGCGTGATTCCATCGCCGGTTTCGGCCCAACGCGTCGACGAGGCAGATCAGGACGCCTGGTCGAGTCAGGTCGGCGAGATTCGACAGAAGATCCAAGACGGCGTCTTCGAGAAAGTCGTCGCCGCGAGACATTGTGTAGTCGAACTGGAGACCGGCGCCGGCTCGCTCGACGTACTCAAGCGTCTCGAGGAGCGCTTTCCTGGCTGCACGCGTTTCGCGCTTTGGCGCGGCGACGCGGCCTTCCTTGGTGCGACTCCAGAACTCCTGATCTCGCGGCGAGGTCCGGCGGTGCTGAGCGAGGCGCTGGCCGGTTCGACGGCTCACGGGGACGGCGCGCGAATGATGGCTAGCTCGAAAGAGCGTGAGGAACACCAGTTGGTCGTGCGGGCCATTCTCAAGGCGCTCGAACCCTACTGTGATTCGCTCCGCTCTGCTTCGGAGCCCATCGTTCGAGAGCTTCCGAACGTGCTGCACATGCAGACGCCAATCGAGGGTCATCTACACGAACCGACCCATGTGCTTTCGCTGGTTCGCGCGCTGCATCCCACCCCCGCGGTGGGTGGCGTGCCGACGGCCGAAGCGATTCAATGGATCGTTGAGCACGAGGCATTGGATCGAGGTTGGTATAGCGCGCCGGTCGGTTGGACTGACGCCAATGGCGACGGTGAGTTTGTCGTCGCCCTCCGCTCGGGTTTACTTCGTGACGGGAAGGCTTGGGTCTACGCTGGCGCCGGGATCATGGCCGACTCCGATCCTGACGCGGAGTACGCGGAGACTGAGCTTAAGATGCAGGCGCTTCTAGGAGCGCTCCATGGGGACGGTCGCTGATCTACAGAGCGAGTGGGCGCGTCTCGTCGTCCATAGCCTCGTCGAGGCTGGCGTGCGTGACGCCGTCATCAGTCCAGGCTCGCGCTCCACGCCGTTTACAGTCGCGGCGCTAGAGCAGGAGGGGCTCCGTTGCATCAGTGCAATCGATGAGCGCTCAGCCGCGCACTACGCGCTCGGACAAGCGCGTGCCACCGGCCGACCCTCGTTGATCATCTGTACCTCGGGCAGCGCGCCTGCGAACTACTACCCAGCCGTGATCGAGGCCAGTGAGGCGGGAGTTCCTCTCGTGGTGCTGTCGGCGGATCGCCCGCCAGAGCTTCTGGGATGCGGCGCGAACCAAACGACCGATCAGGTTGGATTGTATGGCCGTCACGTTCGTTTCTTCGCGCAGCTCGGTGAGCCACACTCCGGCGAACTATGCCTACGCGCCGCGAAAAGGGCGGCGACGCGCGCGGTCTTCGAGGCCACGGGACTTCACCCTGGGCCGGCCCACCTAAACGCCCAAGCACGCAAGCCGCTCGAGCCGACGGCTCCCCGCGCCGAGGATGCCGATGCTCGCGACAGGGTCGAGGCGGTCATGCGTGAGCCGCTCAGCGCGCCCGTGGGTTTCCGTGGTGTGTCTGGAAGCACGGTCGAGCGCGTGGCGCGCGCGCTAGAGGCGGCGGCCCGTCCCCTGATCCTGTGCGGTCCGGCTCCCGTCGTGAACGCTACACTTCAAGAGCCTCTTCAGGCGCTTGCAGATCGTGCCGCGGTTGCGGTGACGTCCGAGTCCACTGGTCAGGTGCGGTTCGGTTCCGAGTCGGAGGCGGTCATCGGAGCGTTCGACGCGCTTTGGCGAACGAAGCGTGGCGGCGCAGCACTCGTGCCCGACTTCGTACTTCAGCTCGGGGCCAACCCCACCTCGAAGGGATGGGAGGATCTCTGCGCGAACCACCGGATCCGGCGCGTGGTGGTGCACCCCTGGGAATGGGTCGACCCGGCGTCGAATGCGGAGTTGGTCGTTCAAGGAGACATCGCGCGTTTCGTGAGCGCGTTGGCGAGTGAGACCAACCCTGCTGCGGAGCGAGATCCCGTGTTCTCTGCCCAACTTCGGCGCGCCGAGGAGCTCGCCTGGCAGGCTGCCTCCGAGGTTCTCGCTGAGGCCGGCGACGGGCTCACGGAGGGCGTCATCGCTCGCTCCGTGCGTGAGGCGTCGCCCGAGGGAAGCGCAGTGGTGCTGGGCAACAGTCTTCCCATTCGCAACTTCGACACATGGGTGCCGCCGGGTGGAGCATCGCTTCGCGTCTTCTCGCAACGTGGCGTCAGTGGCATCGACGGTGTTGTGTCCGGGGCTGCGGGAGTGGCGTCCTGCACGTCCGAGCCCACGACCTTGATCGTGGGGGACGTGAGCTTTCTCCACGACATCAACGGCCTGCAGCTCGCCTCGCAAGCCACGAGTCCGTTGGTGATCGTCGTCGTCAACAACGGCGGTGGTCGAATCTTCGAACAATTGCCGATCGCAAGCCGCGGCAAGGAAGAATGGCTCCGGTATTTCACGACGCCGCACGAAGCGAACCTTTCTGGTGCGGCCTCGATCTACGGCTGCGCGTTCGAGACCGTTGGCGCCGTGTCGGAGCTACGCGCCGCGCTCGAGTCCGCGCACGCCGAAGGAGGCTGTACCGTCATCGAAGCCGTCGTCCCGCCTCATGGCTCGGCGGAACAAAACGCGGCACTCCGCTCTCGGATCGAACAGGCTCTGCAGCGCGAGGGGCTTTGATGTGGCTCCTGCTTCACGGCTTCACGGGCTCTTCTCGGAGCTGGAGCCATGTGATTGGCCATGCCGATCTCGACTCTGCACCGATCACACCGACCTTGATGGGCCATGGACAGGGTTGGGAGAGTAGGGCGGTCCCGTCATTCGAGGGAGAGGTCGCGCGCATCGCTCACCTGGCGTCGAGTTCTAGCCGACCGCGACTATTGTGTGGGTACTCCATGGGCGCGCGATTAGCGCTCGGGCTTCTAGTCCGTCATCCTGGTCTCTTCGATGCCGCGTTGCTGATTGGGATGCACCCTGGGCTGCCAAGCGAGGCGGCCAGGGCGGAGCGGCGCGAACTCGATGCGCGTCGTGCGCACGCGCTTCGAGAGGATGGCCTCGAAGCATTCGTCGCCGAATGGGAACAGCTTCCCCTCTTCGCAAGCCAGCGTGATCTCCCCGAGGCGAAGCGGGCGGAACAGCGCGGCGTCCGCGTTGGGCACGACCCGGAAGGCCTCGCACGCTCGCTGGAGGTGCTCGGACTGGCCGAGATGCCGGACTACGCGGGGTTGCTCGCATCCATTGGCGTGCCGGTCACACTGATGGTGGGCGCGCTCGACCCAAAGTTCGCCAGTATCGCCGATTCGCTGACCGAAGAGGCCCCACAGCTTCTTGTGAGTGTCGTCGAAGGTGCGGGTCACAACGTCGTCCTCCAGGCACCGTTGGCGGTCGTGTCGGCGATGAAGCACATCGAACACGGAGTAGCCCGATGATCGGAGTGAGACCCGGTTCGTTTCATGCGTGGGTGCTGGCGGCGCGCCCCGCTACGCTGACGGCCGCGTTCGCTCCCGTCGCGGTGGGAACCGCATGCGCCTGGCGTGTGGGCGGTCTTCGATGGGATGCGGGATTGGCCGCATTGCTCGGAGCGTTCCTGATTCAGATCGCGACAAACTTCGCGAACGACATGTTCGACTTTCAGAAGGGCGCGGACACCGAAGAGCGACTCGGTCCGGTGCGCGCCGCGCAGGCAGGATTGCTGACTGTAGGGCAGCTTCGAAACGGAATTGTCGTCGCCTTCGCGCTGGCACTGGTGACGGGGGTCTATCTCACATGGATCGCCGGCCCGGTCGTGGTCGTTGTCGGTCTCGCGTCGATGGCTGCGGGCCTCGCATACACTGGGGGTCCTTTCCCATTGGCCTACAATGGCTTGGGGGATGTCTTCGTGATGGTATTCTTCGGTTTCGTCGCGGTGTGCGGCACCGCGTTCGTGCAGGCGTCGTTCGTACCCGATATCGCGTGGCTCGCTTCGATCCCGATCGGGGCCTTGGCGACCGGGATTCTCGTCGTGAACAACGTGCGTGATTTCGAAGGAGACGCGGCCGCTGGGAAGACCACACTGGTGGTTCGATTCGGAAGGCAAGCGGGCGTCAGGGAGTACGGCCTGTTGCTGCTTGCTGCCTACATCACGCCCGTCGTGATTCTCGCGCTGGGGTGGGCCAGCGCGTGGGTGTGTCTCCCTCTGGTGACGATGCTCTGGGCCCGAGGTCTGCTTCGCTCCGTGTCGAACGACCGCGGAGCTGTGCTCAACGAAACGCTTGCCTGGACAGCCAAGCTTCTCTCTCTGTTCGGCATCTTGTTCGCGATCGGGATTTCGCTGTGACCAAGCTTCACACGCAGGTCGACCTCCTCGAAGGCCAGCTCGCCGAAGCCCTCGTCGGCGCAGCCACCGGCTTGTCGAAGCGGGCGTTCGCCGTGCTTCGACTCGAGCGAGGGGACGGCGCCAGCGGAGTCGGGGAAGCCTCGCCGCTACCGGGGTATTCGCCTGATTCGATGGAGGAGGTCGCCGACGATCTTCAGCGCCTCGTCGACGCACCACTGGAGGTGAGCTCACTCGCGAGCCCACTGGAGTTGCTGGTTGATGCGTTTGCTGCCCATCCGTTGACGCATCCTGCTTCGCGCTTCGCGCTCGAGACCGCCTTGCTCGACTGGCTCGGAC
>CAYZDM010000302.1:0-4689 GCA_964476875.1 uncultured Sandaracinaceae bacterium
ACTCGATGTCGAGGTCGGGTCGTTCGTCGCCCAGCGTATCGGCAAAGACACGCACAACTCGGGAGACTGGACCGTTCTCGGCCGCCTCGCTTTCGGCGACGGACAGGTACGCGGATAGGCATTCGCGAGGGTCCTCGGCGTCCAGCGCGTCTTGAATCGTGCTGAAGGGATCGAACCAGCCGAAGCGCCCGAGCTGTACCCGGTGGCATCCGTCTCGCTCCCGCGTACGGCCACCGAGATGGTCGATCAATAGAAGACCGAGAAGTGCGCCCGCACCCTCGACGAAGCGATCGTCATCGACGTCATCGCTATCCTGGTCGACGAAATCCTCGAGCTGGGCTGCGAGCCAACGAATGCCGTGGGCACCCGTTCCCGGCAGAGGGGGGTGCTGAGACTGCACGAAATCCCTGGCGGCGGGCACAAGACGGCCGCCGACATCCTCCAGCGTATTGAGCCAATCCACCCCCACCAGCTACCCGTTGCGACATTAACATGACTCGGGTTGCGTGCCTAGACCGTAGGCCGAATGAATTGCTCGGTGAGCGATCGCGCGAAAAAAGAGGTGGCGTTGGACCAGCTCGTCAGAGTTCTTGATCAGGTGCCGCTGGTGTCGAGCGTCAAGAACGATCTGAGCGGGCTTCGTTCGTTGCTCTATCGACGCAGGCCACCCCGGATCGCGGCCCTCGGTGTGGCGGGCAGCGGACGATCGACGCTCCTGCGAGCCTTGATCGAACGGCAACCGGTGCGAGAGCCTTTGCACGCCGACCACGGGCAGTGGGTACACCTCGAGCACGCGGGTGCGAAGATCGACTGGCTCGAGATCGACGTGGACGGCGACACCGCGCGATCACAGTGGCAGGCGGCGCTCGTAGACCAGGCGCCCGATCTCGTGTTCCTCGCGTTCGAACCCAACAACGCCGGCGAGGTCCGCCCGATCATCGAGCGCGCGAAGAGCTTGCTCGCCGATGTGCCGGAGGGCCTCGAGTCCTTGCGCGTGTTTCCGCTTCTGACGCACGCAGACCTGATCGGCAGGAGTGAGTCCGATGTGGAGGCGGCGTGTGCACAACTGGGGGCCAAGATTCACGACTCCAAGTTGGTGGCCGACCCCGCGCGTGCGGTGTCCGCCATTAGTGGGCACGGCCTCGAAGCGCTCTCTGAGGCGATGATTCTGGCGTTGCCTGAAGAAACGCGACTCGAGGCGGCCCGCGCGCTCACGCGTGCGAGGGAAGGTCGGATTCGAATCGGGAACGAGATCGTTCAAGCATGCACCGCGGTGTCCGTCACGGTAGGCGTCACGCCGATTCCGTTTTCTGACCTGGTGTTGCTTGCGCCCTTGCAAGCGATGATGGTGAGCTCGTTGGCGTACCTCAGTGGCCGCAGCTGGGGTAAGAAGACGGTGGCCGAGTGGGTAGGCAGCTTGGGGGTCGTCGGGGGCCTTGGGATGGGCCTACGATTCTCGGCACAGACCATAGCGAAGTTCGTTCCTGGGGCGGGAAACGTCGTGTCCGCGGGCGTTGCGGGCGCTGGTACCACGGCCATGGGTCAGAGCGCGATCAGGTATTTCCTGAAGAAGTAAGGTCCGATGGGACGGTGTCCTGCCACTCGACTTCGGTGTCGTACAGTCGGGCGAAGTGCGCCGCGAGCGGTTCGATGACGTCCGCGACCGCCACCGTGCGATCGAGTTCCCGCGACAGTGAGGTCACCGCCTTGTCTTGAATGCCGCAAGGAACGATCAGGTCGAAGTGGGCCAGGTTGGTGTTCGCGTTGAGCGCGAGCCCGTGCATCGTCACCCAACGACTGATTCGCACGCCGACCGCGCCTACCTTGCGGTCGTCAATCCATGCTCCGTTCAAGCCGTCAACCCGTGTCGCCGCCAAACCGAGATCGGAGCAAGTGCGAATCATCGTCTCCTCGAGCGACCACATGTACTTGCGGACGTCGCGTCGATTCGGCTTCAGGTCGATGATGGGGTAGGCGACGAGCTGGCCTGGCCCATGATAGGTCACGTCTCCGCCGCGACCGACCTCGTGTACAGCGATGCCCTGTGCTTCGAGGGCTTCGGGGTGCGCGATGATGTGCTGCGTCTTGGACGAGCGACCCATCGTCAGCACGGGCGGGTGCTCGAGGAGCAACACCAGGTCCGGGACCCGCCCCGCAATACGTTTGCTCTGCAGTTCGTTCTGGAGCCGCAGTGCCTCGTCGTAGCCAATGGTTCCGAGCCGACAGAAAAGCACGGGCCGCCTCAGCGATTCATGATGTGAATCGCCTCGCCCAACGCGTGCTTGAAGGCTTCCATGACGCCTTCGCCGAGCGTGGGGTGGGCGTGCACGGTGAGGGCGACGTCTTCGGCGAACGCGCACATCTCGAGCGCGAGCGCCGATTCGCTGATCAAGTCGCTCGCTTCCGGTCCGACGATCGCGACGCCAAGCAACTGGTGGTCGTCCTCGTCGATGATGACTTTGACGAACCCTTCGGTCTCGCTGACCGCCATCGCGCGGCCGGAGGCGGCGAAGGGAAACTTTCCGATGCGAACCTTCTTGCCCTGTGCTTTGGCCTCGGTTTCGGTCAACCCGACCGTGGCGATCTCCGGGTCGGTGAAGATGGCCGCTGGCATGCCGCGATAGTCGCGCGCCGACTTGTGTCCGGCGATGACCTCGGCGGCAATTTCGCCTTCCTTGGAAGCCTTGTGGGCGAGGTAGGGCGTCCCCGCAACGTCGCCGATCGCAAAGATAGAAGGCACGTTGGTTCGCATCTGGTTGTCGATGGCGATGTGGCCGCGCTCGTCGAGCTTCACGCCAGCGCTCTCGAGGCCGAGGCCGCCCGAGTTGGGCTTGAAGCCGATGGCGACCAGCACTTTCTCGGCTTCGATTACCTGCGTCTTACCATCAGTTTCGACGGTGACTTTCGCTGCTCCGCTGCCTCGCTCGAGCTTCACGGCCTTGCTCTTGAGGTGAATGTCGGCGCCATCTTTTTTGAGTTGCTTCTGTACGACGCGAACCAGGTCGGGGTCGGTGCCCGGAAGCAGTTGGTCCATCATTTCGACGACCGTTATCTTCGTGCCGAGCTTTTGGTACACCATGCCGAGCTCGAGTCCGATGACGCCACCGCCGATGAGCACCATGCTCTTGGGCGCGCTCTGAAGGCTCACCGCTTCGCGCGCGGTGATCACGAGATCTCCGTCCGGCTCGAAGCCCGGGATTTGAATCATCTGCGTCCCCGTCGCGACGATGATTGCCTTGGTGGCCGTGTAGGATTCTTTCTTCCCCTCCGCGGTCGTGACGTCGACGGTATTGGGGCCCGTGATGGTGGCGTTGCCAATGACGATGGTTCCCCCCCCACCCTTGACTAGGCTGGTGACCCCGCCGGTGAGCTTCTTGACGATGCCTTCTTTCCACTCCTGCATCTTCGCGACGTCGACCTCGAGGTCCTTGACGGTGATGCCCATGTGCCCCGCGTTGCGAACCTTGTTCGCAAGATTCGCCGCCGCGATGAGCGCCTTAGAAGGAATACACCCCCAGTTGAGGCAAACCCCGCCCATCGACTCTTTCTCGACACACAGCGTCGACACCCCAAGCTGTCCCAGCCGAATGGCCGCCACATATCCCCCGGGTCCCCCACCGATCACAATTGCTTCAAACTCATTCGCCATCGCGCGCCAGTCTGCACCACCCCCACCCAAACCGCCAGCACCCCAGAAAAGGGGACAGTCCCCTTTTTCAAAGGGCAAATTCTAAGAACGGGCGTCGAGGCAGGCCCGCGCCAGTGGTATAGTTCGCCGCTCATGCGTTACCTCCACACCATGATCCGCGTGAGCGACCTCGATGCGTCACTCGACTTCTTCTGCAAAAAGCTAGGCCTCATCGAGCATCGGCGACGCGACAGCGAGACCGGGCGCTTCACGCTGGTCTTTCTCGCAGCGCCTGGAGATCGAGGTCGCGCTGAAAGCGACGCATCGCCGCTGATCGAGCTCACCTATAACTGGGACCCGGAAGAGTACACGGGCGGCCGCAACTTCGGTCACCTCGCGTTTGAGACCCGCGATATCTACAAACTTTGCCGGGAGCTCATGGACGCTGGCGTGACGATCAATCGTCCGCCACGCGACGGCCACATGGCATTCGTCCGCTCTCCAGACGGGGTTTCGGTGGAGCTGCTGCAGCAGGGCGAGGCGCTCGAAGTCCAGGAGCCCTGGGCGTCCATGGAGAACACGGGTAGCTGGTAGCGGGCGAATTAACCCCTCGAAAAATGGGACTGTCCCCTTTTTAGTTCAGGGCTTCGAATAGGCCGGCGGCGCCCATGCCGCCGCCGATGCACATGGTGACTACGGCTCGTTTGCCGCCTCGACGCCTTAGTTCTTGGAGTGCTGTCGCGGTGAGCTTGGCGCCGGTGCAGCCTAGCGGGTGGCCTAGGGCGATTGCGCCGCCGTTGACGTTCAACTTGTCGTAGGGGATGCCGAGTTGCTGCTGGACGTAGACGGCCTGGCTGCCGAAGGCTTCGTTGACTTCGAACACGTCGATGTCGTCGATCTTCAGGTCGTTCTTGGCGAGCAGTTTCTGCACGGCGGGGATCGGGCCGATGCCCATGATCGACGGATCCACGCCGACGGTGGCGAACGACTTGAAGATGGCCAACGGCTCGAGGCCGAGTTCCTTGGCCTTCTTTTGCTTCATGACGATTGTGGCGGCCGCT
>CAYZDM010000303.1:0-4687 GCA_964476875.1 uncultured Sandaracinaceae bacterium
TCGAGCTTCACTACCGACCCTCGGTCGATGGCGAGGCGGTAGCGGTCGTGGATGCCGATCAGGACGGGAAGATCCGAGCCACCGTCCGTGCCCCAAGTGAGCCGGGCGCGTACGAGGTCGTCGCTTCGGTCGAAGGCAAGGACATCGCCCGCGAGGTGTTCATCGTCGAAGAGAGTGGTGACGAACTCGCGGATCTAGAGGCCATGCCGGAGCAGCTTCAGGCGCTAGCCGAGCGAACCGGCGGTCGAGTGTTCTTGGGCACGAGCGACGTGCCACCACTGGCGGAGCTCGCATCGACGAGTCGGCGCGCGGTCGGGATAGTCGCCAAGCAGCCCTTGTCGAATCCCTGGTTCATATTTCTGACGGTGTTGGTGTTGGGCGCCACCTGGGTGTTGCGGAGGCGCTGGGGGCGTCGATAAACACCGACCGTCGGTGAGATGCGTTTCCTGACTGGACATCACCGCTCGCCATCCTAGAGATACCCGTCTCGCCATGCAGCCCACCAAGTTACGCGGCGCCCGTACGCACAACCTTCGTTCCATCGACCTCGATATTGCGCCGGGTACCTACCTTGCGATTGTGGGCCCTTCGGGGGCGGGCAAGTCATCCCTCGCCTTCAAGACCCTCTACGCCGAAGGTCAACGTCGCTACGTCGAGAGCTTCAGCGCATACGCGCGCCAGTTCCTCGAACGTCTTGCTAGGCCGCCGGTCGACGAACTCGACCCGGTCCCGGTAGGAATCGCGGTTGATCGTCAGGCTCCGGTGCGAACGAGCCGTTCGACCGTCGGCACCATGACGGAGATCGCGGACTACGCGAAGCACCTCTGGGCACATGCCGCGGAGCTTCACTGCCCCGGCTGCGGAGCGCTCGTGCACCGGGACGCGCCCACCCGCGCGGCGCAAAGCGTGATGAACGAGCTTGCCGGCGAGAAGCTATTGGTGACCTATCCGGTCGCGGTGGCCGACGGGGAACACTTCATCGGCGTGCGTGAAAACTTGGTGCGAGAAGGCTATCGTCGGGTTCGCATCAAGGGGAAAGTCCGCGACCTCGATGATGTGCCGCCGAGCGACGTCACCAATGGTCGGAGCACACACATCGATGTCGTCGCTGACCGGACCGTCGCGCGCCCACGGGATCAGGCTCGCTTGGTCGAGGCCCTCGAGGACGCCATGCGACGGGGGGCTGGGCACGCCACCGTGTGGTCGGCAGGAGGCGCCGAGCTCGGGTTCTCGGAGGGGCTGCATTGCCCTGCATGCGACCGTTCCTTTCGGCGAGCGACACCCGGGCTCTTCAGCTTCAATAGCCCAATCGGGGCTTGCGAGACGTGCCGCGGCTTCGGGCGGACCATCGAAATCGACCTCGATCGTGTGATTCCCGACTACGACCTTTCTCCCGACGACGGTGCAATCCGGGCATGGCAAGGCAAGGCCACCACCTGGGAACGACGCGAGCTCAAGAAGAACGCGAAGAAGGCATCGATACCGCTCGATAAGTCGCTGCGTGACTGGACGCCAGAGCAAATCGCCTGGCTCATCGACGGCGACGCAAAGGGATACCCCAAGGGTTGGTGGGGCATTCGAAGTTGGTTCAAGTGGATGGAGTCGCGCGCGTACAAGATGCACGTTCGCGTCTTTCTTTCCCGTTATCGAAAATACGACACATGCGTCGACTGCAACGGGACGCGGCTCAAGTCGGAGGCGCTCGCTTGGCACATCGACGGAATCAGCCTTCCTGAGCTCTACGCCATGCCGGCGTCGGGTGCGCTTTCGTTTCTGGAGAAGCAGGAGGAGCGGTTTACCGGCGACGCGGGCGCTGCCCTGCTTTGGCGAGAAGCGATTGGACGCCTGCAAGCGTTGCATGACGTTGGCCTCGGCTATCTGTCGTTGGACCGGACGTCCCGCACGCTGTCCGGCGGGGAGACTCAGCGTGTCGCCCTAACCAGCGCCCTTGGTGCCACGCTCAACGGGGCGATGTTCGTGCTCGACGAACCGACCGTGGGGTTACACCCTCGGGATGTCGAACGATTGCTCGGGGTGGTGCGTGCCCTGTCCAAGGACGAGAACATCGCCGTCGTGGTGGAGCATGACGCGGAGATGATCCGTGGTGCGGACCGCGTGATCGAGCTTGGCCCAGGCGCTGGTGAGAACGGTGGGCAGATCGTGTTCGACGGCACCCCGGCGGAGCTCCGAAGGGCAAAGACCGCGACGGGCGCCGCGCTCAGGTCCAAGGGCGTAGTCTCACGCACGCGGCGGAAGCCAATCGGCTGGATCGAGGTCAAGGGTGCCTCCGGTCACAACCTGCGGTCAGCGGATGCGTCGTTCCCACTCGGCGTGATGACCTGTGTGACCGGGGTGAGTGGCTCGGGGAAGAGCAGCCTGGTGTTGGAGACGCTGCTACCCGCCGTTCAACGTCAGCTCGGCGTCAAGTCCGACGGCGCCCCGCTCGAGCACGAACGGATGAGCGGCTGGGACTCGCTGAAGGGGGTCGTTGGGGTCGATCAAGCTCCTCTTGGTCGAACTTCTCGGGGAAACGCCGCGACATATTTGAAGATTTGGGAAACGTTTCGAAAACGCTTCACTCAACAACCACTGGCCAAATCCCGGGGCTACAAGCCGGGTTTCTTCTCGTTCAATGTCGTCGGAGGGCGCTGTGAGGCTTGTCGAGGCGACGGCGCGGAGACGGTCGAGATGCAGTTCTTGGCCGACGTCGTCTTCAGCTGCCCAGAGTGCCAGGGGAAGCGCTTCGTCGGGCCGGTCCTGGATGTGGAGTACCTCGGCCTGAACATCGCCGAAGTGCTGGAGCTGACAGCGCATCAAGCCGCTGAGCATTTCGTCGATGATGCGATCCTGTCTCGTGCCATCAAGCCGTTGACCGACGTCGGGCTGGGGTACCTACGATTAGGGCAACCGCTCAACACGCTCTCGGGCGGTGAGGCGCAGCGACTCAAGCTGGCGGAGGCCTTGCTTCGGGCCACCCCAGGCTCGCTTCTGGTCTTCGACGAACCGACCGCAGGGCTTCACGCCAACGACGTCGAACCATTGATGAAAGTGCTCGATGACCTGGTCGACCGGGGCGATACCGTCATCGTGGTCGAACACGACATGCATGTGGCCGCGCACGCGGACTACGTGATCGACCTCGGACCGGGGGCGGGCGAGGGCGGTGGCCGGGTTGTCGCCAAGGGCTCGCCAGAGGCAGTCGCGAAAAAGAAAGCCTCCCAGACGGCGCCGTATCTCGCTCGGGCGCTCGGCCAATCGAAGCCCAAACGCGCCGCCAATCGAAAGAAGACCAAGCACGCCACCGCGGCCGTGAGAGACATTCGAATCGCAGGTGCCCGTGAGCACAACCTCAAGAACATCACGGTCCACATCCCGCGCGATCAACTGGTGGTGCTGACCGGACCGAGCGGCAGCGGCAAGAGCACGCTGGCGTTCGACGTCTTGTTTGCAGAAGGGCAGCGACGATATCTCGAGACGCTGTCCCCGTACGCCCGTCAGTACATGCCACAGCTTCCGCGGCCAGCGGTGGACCAGGTCGTCGGAGTGCCGCCCAGTGTCTCGCTCGAGCAGCGGATGACGCGAGCCGGGGCGAACTCGACGGTCGCGACGGTGACGGAGGTCTCGCACTACCTTCGCTTGATCTGGGCGCGCATCGGTGTGCTTCATTGCGTGGACTGCAAGGTTCCGATTACTGCCCGGCCGGCGAGCCAGCTCATTCACGCGGTGAAACGCCGATTCAAAGCCAAGCGGGTGACGCTTCTCGCTCCTGTCGTCCGCGGCCGCAAGGGGATCCACCGGGAGCTGCTCAAGAAGGCCATGAAAGATGGCTTCACCGAAGCCCGCATCGACGGCGAGCTTCAAGCGCTCGTCCCGGGGATGAAACTGGACCGGTACACCGAGCACGACGTGGAGCTCGTCATCGGCCGGGCCTCGGGGAATAGCGATGCGCTGCTGCAGCTCCTGGAGAGCGCGCTGAGCGTCGGTGATGGAGCCGCCTGGGCCATTGCAGGCAGCGACGAGATGCAGCTCTCGAGCAAGCAGGCGTGCCCCAGTTGTGGGCGTGGGTATCCGGAGCTCGACCCACGGTTCTTCTCCTTCAACACGCGGCAAGGGCAGTGCCCCGCTTGTGAGGGGCGCGGCGAGATCATCAAGAAGAGCGGGCGCGGCCGGAAGCGGAAGCGCTCCGTCGAAAAGCGACTCTGCGATCAATGCGACGAGACACGTCTCTCACCCCTGGCTCGCGGTGTCACCGTCGACGACATGTCGATCACGGCGCTTTTCGATTCGAGCGTCGCCGAGGCTGTCGAGACGCTCCGGCAGTTCGATCTCGCTGGGCGGGACGCAACGATCGCCAAGACGCCGCTACAAGAAGCACTGCGTCGACTCTCATTTCTCGAAGAGGTTGGGCTTGGATACCTCGGCCTCGGGCGAGCCGCGAACACTCTCAGCGGCGGCGAGATGCAGCGCGTGCGACTCGCTGCGCAGCTCGGCAGTGGGCTTACCGGTGTCCTGTACGTGCTCGACGAGCCGACGATTGGTTTGCACCCGCGTGACACGGGACGGCTCCTGGGCGCACTCCGCGGTCTCGTCGATCGCGGCAACTCGGTCCTCGTGGTGGAGCATGATGCAGACACCATCCGCGCGGCCGACCACGTCATCGACGTCGGCCCCGGGGGCGGCAAGCATG
>CAYZDM010000304.1:0-4685 GCA_964476875.1 uncultured Sandaracinaceae bacterium
AACTGCGATGAAGAAGGCTTCGGCACTTATGCGTGACTTCGATCCCGATCTGGTAGTCGGCGTCGGCGGGTATGCTTCGGGTCCCGTTCTGCTGGCTGCCTCGCTGTCCGGGCGCCCCACGGCACTTCTGGAGCAGAACGCCTATGTCGGGATGACCAATCGGATTCTCGCTCGCTTCGTAGACCGCGCGTACATTGCTTTCGAACAGACCGAAGGGGTATTCGGCAAGGCTAAGACTCGGCTGACGGGCAATCCGGTTCGGCACGAGTTCGTTGAGCACGCCAGACTCGCCATCGCTGATCCCGAAGGCTTCGAGTCCCGTGCAAGGACCGTACTTGTCCTGGGTGGCTCGCAGGGCGCCCGGAAACTGAACGAGGACGTACCGCTGGCGCTAGCCAAGGCCGGGCTTGCGGATCGCGATCTGGAGGTCGTTCACCAGACCGGTGAGTCCATGCGCGACGAGGTGGAGGCCAGGTATCGGGAGCTTGGGATCCGAGCCAAAGTCGTGACCTTCATCGATGAAATGGCGCGCGCCTATTCGAACGCCACCTTGGTCGTCGCGCGGGCGGGCGCCACGACGCTAGCGGAACTGTGCGCGATCGGTCGCCCGTCCGTTCTGATTCCGTTTCCGTTCGCTGCCGATGATCATCAAGCGAAGAACGCCGAGGCTCTGCAGGCTCAGGGCGCGTCGATCTGCGTTCGGGAGTCGGAGCTCGAAGTTGACCGGATCGGCGAGCTAATCGCCGGCCTCTTGGATAGCCCCGAGAAACGGCAGAAGATGGCGCGTGCAGCCCGTGAGCACGGAAGGCCTGATGCTGCGGCGGCCATCGTCGACGACATGCTGGGCTGGCTCGGTGGCGGCGAAACCGTGGGTCGATCGAGCGCTTCTACTAAAAACGAGCCGCCGCAAGGGATGCATTACTCGAGCCTCGCAGCGTCGCCGTTTCGAGTCGGCGCTTCAGAGGTAGCGCTGCGCGCCGCCGGCCAGCGTCCACGCCGACCAGTTGTGGTCGACGGAGCCGTGTGGGAGTAAGCGACCATGTTCCGCGGCAGAATTCGGTCTATTCATTTCGTGGGGGTCGGCGGCGTCGGCATGAGCGGCATCGCGGAGGTGCTTCTCGACTCCGGCTTCGAAGTCACCGGGTCCGACCTACGCGACAACGACTACACACGGCGCCTCGCAGAGAAGGGGGCGACGATCTACGTCGGTCACGAGGCCGAGCAGGTGACGGACGCGGATGTCGTCGTATTCTCATCCGCAGTTCCGTCGACCAACCCGGAATTGGTCGAGGCGCGTAGGGCAGGGGTGCCGGTGATCCCTCGGGCAGAGATGCTCGGCGAGCTGATGAGGCTCAAGGACGGCATCGCCATCGCGGGCTCGCACGGCAAGACGACGACGACGTCCTTAGTAGCGACAGTTCTGCGCGGGGCGGGCCTGGACCCGACGGTCATCATTGGGGGCAAGCTCAACGCGCTCGGATCAGGCGCAGCGATGGGCGCGGGGGACTTGCTCGTGGCCGAAGCCGACGAGTCCGACGGCTCCTTCCACCATCTCATCCCTTCAGTCGCGGTCATCACCAACATCGATCCGGAACATCTCGACCACTACGGCAGCCTCGAGGCTTTAAAGGAAGCATTCGTGGATTTCGCGAATCGGGTTCCTTTCTACGGGCTGGTCATCGCGTGTCTCGATCACCCCAACGTGCAAGACATCCTGCCGAGGCTCGACAAGCGCATCGTCACCTACGGCTTCTCGGCACATGCGGACTACCGGGCCCGAAACCCCGTTTTCTCCGGTCTATCGGTCGGATTCGACGTCGAGCACCAGGGTGAAAGCTTGGGTAAGTTCGAGGTTCGAATGCCAGGTATCCACAATGTCTTGAATGCGCTCGCCACGATTGCTGTCGCGGATGAGCTGCGCGTCGACCACGATCAGGTTCGCTCCGCGCTGCGAGACTTCGAAGGCGTGCAGCGAAGGTTCTCGGTCGTGGGCGAAGAGGCGGGCGTCACGGTGGTCGACGACTACGGACACCATCCCGCCGAGGTCGAAGTGACGCTCGAAGCGGCCCAGAAGGCTTTTGGTTCTCGTATCATCGCGGCATTCCAGCCGCATCGCTACACCCGAACGCGCGACCTCTTCGAGGAACTGACCAGGGCCTTCAACCGAGCCGATGTCCTATTCTTGACGGAGGTCTACGCGGCGGGCGAAAAACCAATCGAGGGGGCCGATGCGCGTCGACTCGTGGAGGCGATACGGGCGCACGGGCATCGGGACGTGACCTTGGTGGAAGACCGGAAGAATCTAGCTGAAGCGATCGGCGAGCGAACTCGAGCTGGTGATGTCGTCATCACGCTTGGCGCCGGGGACATCACGCACACGGGACCGGAGCTCCTCGAGGTGCTCCGCAGATGAACCGCAGACGGGCCCCATCGGCAGCCGGCAAGAAGCCGGCACGCAAGAAGCCCATCCAACGGACGCCACCCACGAAGAAGAAGGCGGCCAAGCGTCCGGCTCGAAAGAACGTTGCGGCGAAGAAAGCGGCCTCGAAGGCAACCCGCAAGGCAGCTCCCAAGAGGTCCACGCCGAAGAAGAGGGCGACGAAGGCGTCGGTTGCGACTGACCGGGCTCAGAATCGTCGGCGTCCAGTTCGGAAGAAGCCGCGCCGCACCCAGCCAAAGAGAAGTTGGCGCGAACGGGGTGAGAGCGTACGCGAGAATGTCGGTGGCTGGGTCGTCCGGCGGCGGGGGCTGCTGAGGCGCGGAGGCCAGGTTCTCCTGGCGGGGATGGCGGTCGCCGCCCTGGTTTGGCTAGGTGACCAGACCGTTCAGTATGCGCGCAGCGCTGAGGCCTTCGCTATCGACGAGATCATCATCGAGGGCAACCAGCAGCTCGAAGCGATTGATGTGCGACGGGCTGCGGGGCTGCAAATTGGTTCAAATATTTTCGAAGTTTCGAACGAAGATGCTCGGAATCATTTGCTTCAGCACCCCTGGATCGAGGAAGCCCAGGTTGTGCGGAAGCTTCCGGGGCGCCTCCGCGTCGAGATCATCGAGCGCCAGCCAGTGGCATTGGTTGCCCTGGACCAGCTCTATCTCGTGAGCCGCGAGGGCGCGGTTTTCAAGCGCCTAGGCGTCGATGACCCGGTCGACTTGCCGGTCATCACCGGCATCGCCTCTGAGCGGTTCTACGATGACCTGGACTACCGAACTGCGATCCTTCTCCGGTCGATGGCGGTCCTACAAGACTACGAGGGCGCGGGACTCGCCAAGCGAGAGCCCGTCTCTGAAATTCATTTTGAAGGCGTCCATGGAATCGAGCTCTTCGTCGGCTCCGACGGCATGAACGTTCGCCTCGGCAACGGCCAACACCGTCAGAAGCTCCGCCGCCTCCGCCAAGTCCTCGAACGACTTGCACGAGAGAAAACGCGACCTTCCTACGTATACCTCGACAACGTGCGAAGTCCTGAACGCGTCACCGTCCGCCTCCCCTAACCAAAAAAGGGACCATCCCCTTTTTCGAAGGGTTAATTCGCAGCGTTAAAAAAGTGCGTTTAACCCCATTTTTTTCTGCATAAAAGTTGTCTCGGCAAATCCGGTTTCGGTATGGGTCAGAGAGAGGCGACGGATGGCGGAAAACGAGATCATTGCAGGGTTGGATTTGGGCTCGACGAAGGTCTGTGCGATCGTCGCGGAGCAGTCGGAAGAAGGCCTAGACATCATTGGGATAGGCTCCGTACCTTCAAAGGGTCTGAAGAAGGGCGTGGTCGTCAACATCGAGTCCACGGTCCAAGCGATTCGGGCGGCCGTCGAGCAGGCCGAGACCATGGCTGGCGTGGAGATCAACGCGGTTTACGCGGGGATCGCCGGGAGCCACGTGCGCGGCATGAACCAAGACGGCGTTGCCGCCATCGCCAACCGAGAGGTCTCGATCGAAGACGTCACTCGAGTGCTGGAGCAGGCCAAGGCCGTCCCGCTGCCCGGGGACCGACAAGTCATTCACGTGCTCCCTCAGGAATACATCGTCGACGATCAAGACGGCATCAAGGAACCCATCGGCATGGCCGGGGTTCGACTCGAAGCGCGCGTGCACATGGTGACCGCCGCATCGACGTGCGTCGCGAACGTCACGAAATGTGCGGAGCGTTGCGGGCTGTTCGTCGAAGAAGTCGTGTTGCAACCACTGGCGAGCGCGCACGCGGTGTTGAGTGGAGATGAGCGAGAGATCGGCGGCGTCCTCATCGACGTTGGTGGTGGCACGTCCGACATCATCATCTACGTCGACGGCGCTGTCGTGCACACGAGCTCGATTCCCATCGGAGGCATCAACCTCACCAACGACATCGCGACCGGCCTACGTACACCGATGGCCGAGGCGGAGCGCATCAAGATCAAGTACGGCTGCGCCGCATCCCGAATGGTGGACGACGACGAAACCATCGAGGTTCCATCGGTTGGAGGTCGGCCTTCGCGCTCGCTCCCTCGCCGTGTCCTCTGCGACATCATCGAGCCCCGCGTAGAAGAAATCTTCGCAGCATGTCGTCACGTCATCGCCGAAACCGGCTACATGGACATGTTGGCATCTGGGGCGATCGTCACCGGTGGGACGACGCTCTTGGATGGATTGCCTGAGCTTGCCGAGGAAGTCCTCGGCCTGCCGGTGCGTCGTGGTGCACCCACGGGCATCG
>CAYZDM010000305.1:0-4658 GCA_964476875.1 uncultured Sandaracinaceae bacterium
GGGGAAAGAATACGTCGTGCACGATGGAGACATCATGCACTTCCGTTTCAACGTCTAACGACCCTCAGTCGGGGTAGGCCTTGAAGCCTGTGATCGGGCCGCAGCCGAGCTCGTGCACTTCCATGCCATCGACAATGTCGTCCGGGACGCCGTCGTTCGCACCACCGCTGGAGCCGACCTTCAGGTTGGCATCGGTGTAGGCCAAGAAGTCGCACATTTCGCCGTACTGGAGGCCACGTGTCAGCGTCTCGTCGGTGTTGTTGATGAACCCGCACTCGGAGCGGAGCATCGGCGCGCCGTTGTTGTTCATCGGAGGATCGATGATCGAGCCGATCGGCTCTCCGATGCGGTTCTTGATCTCGAAGATTGTTTCGCGGGTCCCGTCCTCCTGGACGAAGCTGAGATTGAAGAAGTTGCCCCACCGATGGTAGTGCCCGAGCACGTAGTAGACGTTGTAATCGACGACGTCTTCCTGGAGGTATTCTTGGAAAGCCTCTCGCAGGTCGCATGTCATGGCGGTTCGGGACTCCGTCGCCACGCCGTCGACGGCAGGCGGGATCTTGAGATCGCCGATCGCGAAACTGTACGGCGTGAGCCGAACGGCGACATCATCCGCCGGGACGGTTTCGACCTCCATCGTGATCGCGCTTGCCATCGGTGCGGCGGAGATGTTCAAGAGGTGCACGCTGCCGACGATCACGCTGTGCGGCGGAATCTCGAGGGCCGAGCCATCCGGAAACGCCTGAAGCTCTTCCAAGGCCTGAGTCGACTGGGCGAAGAACACACCACCGGCGGCTGCCGCTAGATACTCGCGGAAGCTTCGGTCGCGGCATGTCCAGGTGCCGCCGAGTGTGGCGTCCGGACCCTCGACCTCGTAGTCGGGTGGGTAGGCCTCTTCCGGAACGAAGAACCAGTTGGAGTGATGCCAGCCGCCCTCGTTGGTCTGCCGAACCTTTCTCACGTAGAGCGGCTCGTCGTTGTTGAGTACCCAGGTCTGGCAAATGTTGGTGACCTCTTGACCCGCGTCGATGTCGATCGGGTCGTAGGTGTGCTTCAGCGTCGCGTTGATGGGCTCGCCACCGCTGCCGCCCGTGCCCGCCGTGCCGCCCCCCGTGCCGGCAGTGCCACCGGTGGCCCCGGTCCCGCCCGTGCTGCCGCTGTCACCACAACCAATGAGTAAGAGAGTTAGGATGGTTGATAGAGTTATCAGACGCATAAAGCTAAGTTTCCTTATCGAATGGGGTTTAGCAAGTAGATGGTTCGCTCCGTTGGTAGGGAAGAAAACCTCTTCTGAAATCGGTGCAAATGCAGGCCTTTAGAGGATATTGACCTCGATGAGCATGTACTCGTTGGAGCCGTGGTTATCGACATGCCAGAGCAGCGGCGTTCCCGCGGGGTAGTCCTTGTCGGCCGTCCAAGTGACGCTTGGGAAGACAAAGCCGGACGGGATCAGGACGCTGTAGTCGAGCACGATCTCGTCGCCGATGACGAATGTCATCCTCGCATCGCCGGGGACCGGCGCGGTGAGCTCAGAATGCCGGGCGCGGACTTCGACTTCATCGCCAGCGCGGATGGCTCGGAGCGATGGCTGCGTGAGCGTGATCCAATTGCAGAGCGTCAGACGATTGTCCGGCATCCGCGTGTAGATGGAGAGGACCGTGAACGAGTCGAGACACTCGGGCACGAACGCCGCGGCGCATGTTGAGGTCGGTTCGAATGTCACGCATTCGCCCTCCGGCCATGGATACTCGGGGCAGTCGATCGGGATGATCTCGCATTCCGCGCCTTCCGGAGGCGGACCCAGAACGTCGTCGCCATCGGTGGTGGGCACCCATTGGGTATTGTCGACGAGCGGACCAGGGTCGCTTGCCGCGGTGCCGCTGGAACCGCCGCAGCTCCAAAGTGCGCAGAGCGAGAAGACAAGGATGACTCGGTTATGCATGGTGCCTCCGAGCATACGTTCCCGTTCGTGCGTTGACTAGCTCTCCCGCGGGACGCTGACCCGGATCAATACATCCGGTTTCACCTTCAGCCCGCCGAGAGCTGCTGTGTAGGGCTTGATGCTGAAGTCTGGCTGGTGCAGCGTGAGCTCGGTCACCCATCGATCGCCATCCGCACGAACGCTCGCCTGAATGTTCCGAGACTTGCCGTGCATCTGCAGTGTGCCTTCGACCGCGAAGCCATCGCCGCGCTCCACCACATTGGTCGAGTCGAAGCAGATCTCCGGATACTTGCGGACGCGCAACACGTCCTTGGTGACGTTGTCGTAGATCTTCTTCTTGTCGCCCTTGCTGAGCGTCGAAGGGTCGTCGCGCCCGTCGATTCTCGCACAAGCGACCTGAATACTGCTCGGATCGAACGTCGCTTTGATCTGATGGGTCGTCTCGTCGACCTCGATCGAAAAGCGTTCGACCTGCAACTTCAGATCGTGCGCAAGCCGGGCCAAGAGCCCATCTTTGAAGGAGAAGAGAAGACATTCGGAGTTGTAGGCGTCGAACTTAGCCATCGTCGGCGATGTAGCGCACCGCCGACGATAGGGCCAGTTCGTTTACAGTACTATTACAGTTACGGCGTCTCGATGTAGTAGGAGCCGAGCAAGAGTAACATCTCCTCTTCCGTGGTGACGCCCGGACCTGCGGGACATGCGTCGCAAACCCCGCCCTCGCCGCACACCGAGTCGTCGCCGTTGCACGCCATCCCCTCGTTCGGTCCGCCGTAGCAAGAGCGCTCCTCGGGTTCGCAGCCGCAGCTGAAGAGGTCGATGCCGGCGGCGTTGGCGAGCCGCGCGATGTCACCCACGAAGTCGCAGGTCTCCGCTTCGGGTCGAACCGAATGGCGGCGAACCTCCTCCGGATTGGCCTCCCCGTTGTCATAGACCGCGCAGTAGCGAAAGGTCCGGTCCTCTGCGTTCGGGCTATCGAAGCTCAAGAGCTCGTCCCCGGCGAAGCGCTGATAGAGGGGATCTGCGTAGTCGAAGCTGATGTAGTCGGGCTCGCGCTCAGGCGGCACGCAGTTCGGATCGTTGTCCTCGGCAAAGCAGACATCGTTGGGCGGGTACCAAACCCTGAACTGCTTGCCGAACCGATGCGTATGGGTCGACAAGGTCATGAGCTGCGCGTGCTGCGGGATGACGTACGAGGTGCATACCTCTTTCGACGTGTATGCCTCGATTCGTCCCATCTCGAGGAGGTTCCTCCCGTCGAAGAGCTGCTCGCGCGAGTACACCTGCTCATCAGGCGCGGCGAACTGCAGGTTCATCCATTGCTCGACGGAGGTCTCGTGTTTCGTGAGGTTGAAGGCATGGCTGTCCCAGGTGATGAAGCCTTTGACAGGCATCTTGGAGAAGACGGCAGGCGGGTAGTTCTCTCGGAAGCTCGACTCTTGTGCAGTGGCGAGGTTCTTTCTGCCTGCAGCCGCTCCGAAGAGCCCTCCGACCGTGCCCATTTCAGGGGGGCCGTAGCGGTAGCCGATGCACGCAACGGTGGTCTGGACCGGCGTCGTACATTGGCCGCGGTCGCCACACTCGTCACTCCCGGGCGTACAGCTTGCGCCGGCATTCGCGCCGCCTAGGCAGGCCCAGTCCTGCCAATGTTTCTCGTTCATTGGGTCCCACTGCTCCTGGTCATCAGGGGCCGGAACGAAGAAATCGACGATGCTGTGGTGCGACTGAGGATCCTGCGCGAGCACGATGTCGTTGTAGGCGAAGCATTCGCGCTCCGGGCCGCCTTGTGCGTCATCGCACGGCACCTTGAACTCATCGGGGACTTGGTCCGAGAAGTCGTAATAGGTCACCCAGCAGACCTCACCCTCGGCCTCAGGGGGGACATCCCAGCCACCGGAGTAGAGTTGGACACCCGTGCCGGCTACCGGGGCGGGAAGCGGCTGGATCTTGTTCGGAGCGATCTCACCCTCGAGCTCACAGCTCGCGTACTGCTCGGAGCCAGCAACGATGCCTTGCTCCGGCGCGCCGCCGCGAATCCAGGCGCGAAGCAATGCCAAGTCGTCTTCACTTAGGACGGCAGGGCCCGTTGGCATGGCGCCGCCCCCGATCGGGTTGTGAAGAGAGCTGAGGTCGAAGCCCTCGGTCTTCGCCGCGACCTTTTGGTACAAGAGGCTAAGGTCCTGCTCGCCGGGAAACACGCGCACGTAGTCGCCCGAGCCTGCCGCCACGTTGATCAAGCTCGCGTACGCGTTGCTCGGTGTGAGGTCGAGACCGCCCGTCGCGGACGCCCCGTGGCAGGCCGAAGCGGTACAACCCCGCCCTTCGAAGACCTGCTGCTGCACCTGAGCGAAGGTGCTGTCGGCGTCGCACTTCTCACCGCCACTGGTGTCTCCGGATTCGCTGGACCCACATGCGGCCGCGAACATCACGGCGGAGACTGCAATCGCGTATTGAACGAATTTCATTAGTCACTCCAAAACGGGTTTTAAGCTAAAGTTGCCGGCGATTGTTCCCGATTGAGCTATCGGCGCAAGTGAAAAATGTGAGTGGTACTCAGAATGGTAATGTTCGGGCGCAGGAATCCCTCCCTAAGGGTGAAGGATCCTTATCAGCCTTCACCCTCGAGGCGGAGGTTCGATCTCGATACTAGGGTGTTTTCACGTAGTACGAGCCCAGAAGGATGAACATCTCCTCCTCGGTCGTGATGCCGCCGCCG
>CAYZDM010000306.1:0-4655 GCA_964476875.1 uncultured Sandaracinaceae bacterium
CTGCGTCTGGATGATTCTGCTTGGGCGGGGAACTGATAGCGCTAGTGCTCGTCGCATGCGCGTGGGTGTTGTGGTCGTACAGCAAGTTGCTCGTCGCACGCGCCCGACTCGATGTGTTCGAAAGAGTCCGAGGCTCGACGAACGTTGCGTTCGTAGGCTCGACTGTTCGCGTCGTCGCCTCGAGCGTTCGTGCGAAACGCTACCGACACAACGTGAGCTGTCGGTGGATAAGTTGTGAATCATGCGCGCGACCCGTACCGTTTGGGCGTGATCGTGCAGACGAAAAACAAGCAACAGCTGTGGACTAAACGGCAAGAAGAACGCGCGCGATGTTCCACAAACGATAACAACTCTTAAATCAGAATGATCACAACACTTTGTCAACAGGTCTGAAACGCCGCGCAAACAAGTGCGTGTCGCGGTCAAAAAAACTGCATGCGAATCTTTCGCGATCACAAGCGGTTAGGAATTTGTTTGTCGATCCCCGTAGACGGCTCTGAAACTCGCTGCTAGTTTCGGCGCCCTTCACTCGGAGGACACCAGTCGGCGGTCGCCAGGTCGGCGGATGTTGGTGGATGGCAAACCGATCGCTTGGTTCATGCTAGCTGTGGATAGCTTGTGGAAGCGTGTGCCGAATTGCGTGTTTTTGCGGGGGTAAGGAGCCAATGGAACAACTGTGGGAACAAACGCTGGGGAGTCTAAAAGGACAGCTCTCCGACGAGAACTTCGAAACCTGGCTGAAGCCCGTTCAGTTCGGAGGCATCGAGGCCGATTCTATCGTTCTGCGCATCCCAAATCAGTTCTTCGCCGAGTGGATCGCGGCTCACTACCTCGACATGATCATCGAAACCTTACAGAGCACGGCTGGCGACACCCCCGTGCCGGCGAAGGTTCGCTGGGAGCTCGACGAAACGCTTCGTGAGAAGGCTCAAGCCGCGCGTGAGTCGACCCCCCCGCCTGCTCGTGCACCGCGTGCGACCCCGAAGGCGCCAGAGAACGCCGACCTCAACCCCAAGTACCGGTTCAAGAACTTCGTCGTAGGCCCCGCCAACCAGCTCGCACACGCGGCCAGTGTTGCTTGCGGCTCAGATCCGGGCAGCCGGTACAATCCTCTCTTCATCTATGGGGGGGTCGGTCTCGGTAAGACGCATCTGGTCAACGCCATCGGCCATACCGTGATGCAGCGGAATCCTCGTTCGCGGATTCTCTACGTATCGGCAGAGCAGTTCACCAACGAGTTCATCTGGTCGTTGCAGAACCATCAGATCAATACATTCCGCGAGCGCTACCGAACGCAGTGTGACGTCTTGTTGATGGATGACATCCAGTTCCTGGCCGGCAGGGAGCAGACCCAGGAAGAGTTTTTCCATACGTTCAACGCCCTGTACCACTCTGACAAGCAGATCGTGGTGACCTCGGACGTCTACCCGCACCAGATCTCGGAGATGCAGGAACGTTTGGTCAGTCGCTTTCAGTCCGGAATGGTCGCCGACGTCCAGGCCCCCGAGCTCGACACCCGCATTGCCATCCTGCAACAAAAGGCGGAGTGCGAAGGGATCGAGCTGCGGAGCGAGGTCGCGCTGTTCTTGGCACAGGCCGTTCGTAGCAACGTCCGGGAGCTCGAAGGCACCCTTTTGCGAATCGCCGTCAAGGCCGAGCTTCTCGGCCTGCCAATCGATCTCGATCTGGCCAAAGAGACGATGCGCGCCATCGTCCCTGATCAAGACACTGAGACAAGCGTAGAGGACATCCAGCGCATCGCCTGTGGCTACTTCGGAATTCGCCTGGCGGACCTCAAGTCCCGTCGACGACATCGCGCGGTGAGCTTTCCTCGAATGGTCGCGATGTACATCTGCCGGCAGCGTCTCGGAACCAGCTACCCTGAGCTCGGCCAGCGCTTCGGCGGTAAAGACCACACTACGGTTATCAGCGCCGTTCGAAAGATCAGTGGCTTGGTCGAAGACCAGGACGAGCGAGTCCTCGGCGCTGTGGGTGCCATCGAGCGCAAGCTCGGTATCTAATGACGCCGCAATTTTCGCCTGATGGCGGCTGTGTGGAGGCTTCGGTCAGCCGGGCCTTTCGCGCGCTTTTGGTGTATACCAGCGCCTGTGCTCAGGCTGCGATCAACCTGGGGACTGACACTGGGAATAAGTCGCTTCGTGAGCTATCCCCAATCCTCCCTGAATCCTTCACCCGCTTCAAAAGCCCACAAAGGGTAGTTCTTCCAGTTAGTTACCTTGCTTTGTCCCCAATCCACAGCTGTTAAGACGACGACTAATTTTTAAATTAATAGATCTAACGCGGTGGATAAACAGACACCGTCCTCTAGGAAGTGAACCGAGACATGCAGCTCACTATCGACAAGCAGCAGTTTCTCCGAGGTCTTGCACGGACCCACGGTGTCGCTGATCGCAAAAGCTCGATGCACATCTTGTCCAATGTGTTGCTTACGGCTGAAGGGCCAGACCGTCTTCGTCTGTCCGCAACGGATCTATATCTTGGTGTGACAGCGGTTGTACCGGCGAGCATCAAGAAGGGCGGCACGATTGCTGTCTCCGCACGCACACTCTTCGACATCGTGAAGAACCTGCCCGATGGTGAAGTCAGCTGGGAGCTCAGCGACAGCCATTCGGTGGAGCTCAAGTGCGGCAAGGTTCGATACCGCATCCCCGCAATGCCAGGCGAAGATTTTCCGCCGCTGCCGAACCCGGGCGATGCCGACTTCGCGCACCTCGAGGCGAGTCACCTCGCGGAGCTGATCGCGCTGACCCAGTACTCGATGTCTCACGATGATACGCGACCGCACTTGGCCGGGACGCTTTTCGAGGGGGACGGCAAGATGATTCGGATGGTGACGACCGACGGTCATCGCCTGTCGAAGGCTGAACACAAGGTAGGCGGCAAAGCCTCGATGATGAACTTCAGCATGCTGGTTCCCCACAAGGGCATCGGTGAGCTCAAGCGCTTGCTGGACGACGTCAAAGCCGGAAAGGGCAAGGCGGACGAGGCCACGACCATCGGCATCGCGACCGCAGGCGGGAATGCGTTTTTTCAGCGACCGGACCTCTGCCTGAGCGTGAAGCTCGCCGATGAGAACTTCCCCCCCTACAGCAAGGTCATTCCGAGCAAGCAGACGCGAACGGTGATTGCCGCCCGTGCGCCCCTGGTCGAAGCACTGCGGCGGATCAGTCTAGTCGCCAACGACAAGAGCGGTGGCGTGCAGTTGATGGTCGAGCCCGGGCTCTTGCGATTGCAGAGTCAAAACCCTGAAGTCGGGGAGGGTAGCGAAGAGGTCGACGTCGACTACGCCGGAGATGAGCTCAAGATCGGCTTCAATGCTCGGTACCTGCTCGATGCGCTCAGTGCTCTCTCGCACGACGAGATTGCGATCGAACTGAGTGGGGAGCGAGATCCAGGGGTTCTGAAGCCGGTCGGCGACAACACCGACTTCATCGGCGTCATCATGCCCATGCGCATCTAGCTGAGCGGGGCAGGGCGTTGACTTCAGATTCGCGGAGCGCTGAGACCCCGAGTCGGGTGACGGCCCTGCGTGCGCAAGGGTTCAGGAACCTGGAGGCGCTTGCGTTCGAACCAGGTCCGCATTTCAACGTGATCCACGGAGACAATGGGGCCGGGAAGTCCAACCTTCTCGAAGCACTCTACTATTTAGGGGCGCTCAAGAGCTTTCGCGGGGCCAAAACCGACGACCTGATCGGGCTCGAGTCCGAGGCCGCGGTGCTCGAGGCCACCTTGGATGCGGGACCCTCGCCCCACAAACTTCGCATCGACATCGGGCGCACCCAGCGTCGTCGGCTGCAGCTCGACGGCAAACGTCCGCGCTCGACCAGTGCTTGGCACCAGACCGTCCGGATGGTGTTGTTTCATCCGGGAGACCTGATCCTTGCTTCAGGTGCGCCCGATCGACGGCGCGCATTTCTCGATCGGATGCTCGAACAAATGGACCCGATCTACAGGTCGACGCTTGCAAGCTACGAGAAGGCCCTTCGCAGCCGCAACCGACTCCTGAAGGACGAACGTACTGACCGACGTTCAGTTCGGGCCTACGACGGCATCCTCAGCAAGGCAGGGGCTATCGTGGGTCAGGCTCGCCGCCGCCTGATCGACGACCTGGCGCCGAGAGTCGTTCGTGCATTCTCTGACGTGTTCGCGGGTGATACCCCTCTAGGGGTTCGGTACCTGCCTAGAGTCGAGCCTATCGAGGAAGCGATTGCCGAGGCGCTCGAGCGTTCGTTCGAGAAAGATTGCGCGCGTGGCTTCACGGCCGATGGGCCGCACGGCGATGATCTGGAGTTGCGTCTACATGAAGTCGGCGCGCGTCATCATGGCTCGCAGGGGCAACATCGAACCATCGTGCTCGCACTGAAGACCGCCGAGCTCGATCTACTGAGCGAGCGTACAGGTCGGGTGCCGATCCTGTTGCTCGATGATGTATCGAGTGAGCTCGATCGCAGTCGAAACCGCAGATTTTTCGAAGTGTTGAGCCACACGGGGGGCCAGGTGTTCCTGACGACCACGCACCCCGAGTTCATCCTGCTCGAGCGCGATCACGTCGACTTTCAGGTCGGCGGACTGACCCAGGGCACGATCACCAGCAACACGGCCACCTTCCTGGTGGACAACCGCGTTGATGTGGT
>CAYZDM010000307.1:0-4630 GCA_964476875.1 uncultured Sandaracinaceae bacterium
CCCGCCCCCGATGTCGACCACCATGTTGCCGCTAGGCTCGGTAATCGGGAGGCCAGCACCGATCGCGGCGGCCATCGGCTCTTCGATGAGAAACACTTCGCGCGCGCCCGCGCCTTCCGCGCTCTCTTTCACGGCGCGCTTCTCGACTTCTGTAATACCAAAGGGCACACAGATGATGATGCGTGGCTTGACCAGCGTTCGACGATCGTGGTGGGCGCGCGCGATGAAGTAGCGGAGCATCGCCTCGGTAATGTCGAAGTCGGCGATCACGCCATCGCGCAAAGGACGCACGGCCCGAATCGACCCAGGGGTGCGCCCGAGCATTTCCTTGGCCTCTTTGCCGACGGCCAAGACGCGCTTCCCGCCGCGTGGGTCCGCTTGGACCGCAACAACTGAGGGTTCGCAGGACACGATGCCTCGGCCCTTCACGTAGATAAGGGTCGTCGCCGTGCCCAAATCGATGGCGAGGTCATTCGAGAATAGGCCGTAGAACCAGTCGGTGATCATGGGTATCAGATGCGCTTCGGAAGAGAATTCCTCGCCATTCCAAGGGCTTCCATGTCCAGGCGGGTTGCATGTAACAGCTTGGTTTGGGCCTTTCAACCCACGGATTTGGAGTTGGGGCACGAAACTGGGTAGCCTTTAGGGGTCCTGAACGGATGGGGGCCTATTGAGCGGGAAACCACAGGTATCTGAAGCGCAGCGTCGCGGAGCCGAAGCGGCGGAACTCGTGGCGCGAGCCAAGGCGGGCGACGCGATGGCGTTCGACGAGCTCGTCCGCAAATACCGTCCCCGCGTGTACTCGCTCGCGCTCACCCTAACCGGTCAGGCCAGTGACGCGGACGACATCACGCAGGACGCATTTCTCAAGGCGTATCACAAGCTTCCGGAGTTCGAAGGTCGGAGCGAATTCTTCACGTGGATCTATCGAATCACCCTTCATCGGGCCCTCAACGCCAAGCGCGATCGAAAGCGAAGGCGCACGGTGCCGCTCGATGACCCTCGCCTGATCGCTGCGGTCGCCGTCGATGCGCACGGCGATCCCGAACGTGCGGTTCAGCTTCGCGATCGCTATCGAGCCCTCCTCGAAGCGTTCGACCAGCTTTCTCCTCTTCTTCAGACCACGGTCGTCCTGACGACGCTGCAAGGCTTCAGCTACAAGGAAGCCGCCGTAGTTCTCGAAACGACCGAGGGCACGATCGCATGGCGAATCCACGAAGCCCGGCGAAGGATGCAGGCCTACCTCGACGGCCTCGACTCTGGGCGTGCCCGCGCGAAGCGGCGGCCGATGTCGGACAGCGCGATCTTCCGGCTCGAGAAGGCGCTCATGCAGCTGGTCCCGGTCGTGCCTACGCCCGTTCGCGTTGGCTGACCCTGGCAGCCGGTCATCTGTGGTAAATTAGGGTCGTGCTTGCTCACGACATCGTGGCCCCCCGATCGGCGGATCCGCAGCGGTACATGCTGTTCTTGCACGGGATTTTGGGTACCCGAGCCAACTGGCGTGGCATCGCGCGACGATTCGTCGAGGCCAGACCCGGCTGGGGCGCCGTCCTCGTCGATCTCCGTGAACACGGAGAATCCCTCGGCTTTTCGGCCCCACACAGCTTGGGTGCAGCCGCCGACGACCTCACCGCGCTCGAGCGCTCGCTGCAAGCCCCCGTCGCAGGCGCACTCGGTCACAGCTTTGGAGGAAAAGTAGTGCTCGAATGGCTGCGCGCCGGTCGGAGCGGGCCTACGGAGGCATGGACGATCGACTCCTCCCCGTCGCCAAGCACCTTGCATCACGATACGTCGGCGACCGCCGAAGTCATCCGAGCGCTCGAAGTGCTTCCACGCGATTGGCCAACGCGCGAAGCGTTCGTCGGAGCCGTGGTAGAGGCCGGCCAGCCGCTACCGATAGCCCAATGGCTGGCGATGAATCTACGACGAAGCGACGATGGTGGGCGGAGCTTCGGGCCGGACCTCGAGGTGATCCGGGCGCTCATCGAGGACTACGCGAAAACGGACTGCTGGGACGTCGTCGAAGCGCTGCCAGATCGGTGCACATTGGACGTCGTCGTGGGCGCTCGCTCCGAGGTCTTCTCGGAGTCCGATCGGGAACGGGTTCAGGGGGCGGCCAGCCGGAATTCAGCGATTTCGGTCCATGTGGTGGAAGACGCGGGCCACTGGGTACATGTCGACAACCCCGACGCGGTGGTGGCGCTCTTGACTTCGTCGCGAAGCCCACAACGATGAACACTGATGGCGATTTTCATCACGGGGGCGACGGGGTACATCGGCTCCTACGCCACTGAATGGCTCCTTCGGAACACCGACCACGAGCTCGCGCTACTGGTCCGAGCGCCTGACTACGACGCAGGCGTCGAACGGCTTTGGCAGTCGCTTCAGCTGCACATGCGTGGCGACGAGTTTCACCGCCACCTGGAGCGAATCTGCTTCATCCGCGGCGACCTGACCGAACCCGATCTGGGTGTATCGGCAGCCGATTCCGATTGGCTGATCTCCAATGCCGAATCGGTCCTGCACAACGCCGCCGCGCTCAATTTCCGATCCGAGCGCGTCTGCACCAACCACAATCTTCGGGGCACCCTCTCGGTGATCCGGCTCGCCCGCGCCATCCAGGAGGACCATCCCCTGCGGCGCTTCACGCAGGTGTCCACCGTGGCCGTAGCTGGCAACCGTCGTGGCGCGACCGTGATGGAAGACGAAGCCCTCGATTGGAGCCAAGCAGATTTCAACCCGTACACGCGGACGAAGAAGTTCTGCGAGCACATGGTGCAAGAGCTTCTGCCGGATGTCCCGCGGCTCATCCTGCGACCGAGCAGCGTGATCGGCGACGCCCGTTTCCCGGAGACCACTCAGTTCGACATGGTGCGCGCGCTCTGCGCGCTGACGGACCTCCCGGTACTTCCGCTGTCACGCGACCTTCGACTCGACATCGTGAACGCCGATTGGGTAGGATCGGGCATTGCTGAACTGCACGTTCGAGAAGACCTGCGACGAGATACGTACCACCTGAGCGCGGGCACCGAGTCGCGTACCATCGGCGAAATCGCAGACGCGTTCTCGGTGGCGCTTGGGAAGCGGGTGCCTCGCTTCGCGGGTCGACTTGCGGCTCCGTTCGAGCGCGTGATGGATGCGCTCGCCAACATCCCGAACGCTGGCAACCTGCGACGAATCGGCGCACTGCTGAGTGTGTTCATCCCCTACATGGCGACGGACATCATCTATGACAACGCGAACGCCGTCGCCGACCTACATCGCGCACCGACCCCACTGACCTCGTACGGTCCGGCGCTCTACACCTACGCGAAATCCGTGAACTTCGCGTTCCCGTATTCCCCGCTTCCCGAAGGCCTCGATCTTTCCAGCGTTCCACCGAGCCCAGTGCGCCCGATGGCTTGAACCGGTCCGGGCACTTTCCATGCTGGGTCCGGAGTGGTAATTGGGCCGTGGATGGGGCTCAAGAACACAGTCGAGTGGGCGCGTACCGAATGGGGCATCTTCCGCAAAGGCGGCGAGATGGGCTGGGGGCAACGCGGGCGATGGGTCAAGCAATGGGTGCCATTCGGTACTCGAACGATCGGTTGGGGGATATTCTCGATCACCGTGGGCCCGCTCACGGCTGGCTCGGCGTCCACATGGGCGGCCAAGCGATGGAGCCGGTCCTCGGCGAGGGGCCTTCGCATCTATATCGAGGCGACGGGCGGAGAAAAAATACCCGAAGGTGGGTTCGTCTTTGCTAGCAATCACGAGAGCCTGATCGACATCTTGGTGCTTGGCGCGGCGTTGCCCGGCGACTTCAAGTGGGCGGCCAAACGGTCGGTGATGAACATCCCGTTCTTGGGCTGGCACCTGCGGTTGGCGGGACATGTGCCGGTCGACCGAAACCAGGGCAAAGATGCGGCGCTCGCGGTCACCGAAGCCTTCGAAGGTGTTCTTCGCGACGACAAGCCCCTCCTGGTGTTTCCCGAGGGAACACGAACCGAAGACGGGCAGCTCAGGCCGTTTAAGAACGGCGCCTTTCAAGCCGCGGTCTTGACCGGCAAGCCAGTCGTCCCGGTGGCCCTCAACGGGACGTTCTCGTTGATGTCGCGGGACGAGGTCGACACAGGCGGAAGCAAGGCCCGTGAGGACCGTCTCGTCACGGTGCAGATTGGAAGCCCGCTCTACCCGAGCACCGAGCTCGAAGAGCCCGAAGCGGTTGCCGATCTGCGAGACCGCACGCGCGCAGCGGTGATCGACATGCTCGCCAAGTTCAAGCCTGCTGAGGCCGTTGCCGTATCAGCGCAGCTGCCTTGAACTCGATCACGGTTTCGCCGCGCTGGTTGGTGAGTTTCAGCTCGCTTCGAACGATACCGAGACCTGGCTGACTGGCGGACAAACGAGTCTCGATGATCTCCCCACGAAGCCTGAGCAGGTCTCCGACGCAAGCCGGGGTTTGAAACCGCACCTCGTCCCAGCCAAGCCCCATCACGGTGGCAGAAGGCTCGGTCTGCATCTGATGGCCTAGCCGAATCGCGATCGCCATCGAGTGAACCGCCGAAGTGAAGAGCTTCCCAACCGGAGTCGCCGCCGCCGCCTGCTCGTCAGTATGAAAGGGAAGCGGATCCCACTTCCCACAGAACGC
>CAYZDM010000308.1:0-4618 GCA_964476875.1 uncultured Sandaracinaceae bacterium
AGCTTCGTTGGTTACGGTGTGAAGGCTGCGCAGGACGCGTTGAAGGACGCGGGCGTGGCGTGGCAAGATATTCAACTCATCGCTGGCGGCGACACGATGCGCAACGGGTATCCGGGCTACGTGGCCGGAGCGACCTTTGCGCAGGCCCTCGGCTGGTCTGGCGCGAGGGTGTCGAGCTCGTACGGCGCGTGCGCCACCGGGGCGCAGGCGATTAGCGTCGCCCGTGCCCATATTCTGGCCGGGCTTTGCGAAGTGGCGTTGGTGGTGGGTGCCGATGCCGCTCCAAAGGGGTTCTTCGCTCCGACCGGTGGTCGGCGACCGGAGGACCCAGATTGGCTCCGGTTTCATATCCAGGGCATCACAAATCCCACGTACTTTGGACTCTACGCCCGTCGGCGCATGGATGCCTATGGCGCCACGCAGCAAGATTTCGCCGCCGTGAAGGTCAAGAACTCGAAGCACGGCCTTCACAACCCGAATGCGCGCTACCGCAAGGAGGTAGCGCTCGAAGATGTGATGAACTCGGTGCTGGTTGCCGACCCACTGCATCTGCTCGACATCTGCGCCACGAGTGACGGCGCCGCTGCCTTGGTGCTGTCGAGCATGGACTTCGCTAAAAAGCACACCACCGATCCGGTGAAGATTGCAGCCGTGTCTACGGTCACGCCCGTGTACCCGAACAACATCATCGAGATGCCAAACCTCGCGACCGACTCGAAGTCGGGCGTCGGGTTGCCCGAGATCGGGTTCAAAGAATCGATCGCGCACCGCGCCTACGAAGAAGCCGGCCTCGGCCCCGAGGACATGAGCCTCGCCGAAGTCTACGACTTGTCGACAGCGCTCGAACTCGACTGGTACGAACAGATCGGCTTGTGCCCACCAGGCGACGCCGAAAAACTTCTACGAGACGGCGAAACCACCATTGGCGGCCGAGTCCCAGTAAACCCAAGCGGCGGCCTCGGATCTTTCGGAGAAGCCGTACCCGCCCAAGCCATCGCCCAAGTCTGCGAGCTCACCTGGCAGCTCCGCGGCCAAGCCGAGGGCCGCCAAGTAGAAAACGCCAAAGCCGGAATCACAGTAAACCAGGGCCTGTTCGGCCACGGCTCCTCAGTAATCTGCACCACCTAAAAAAGGGGTCAGACCCCGTTTTCAAAGGGTTAATTTCGCGGGCTTCGAGCGGAACGCGCTTGTCAATCGAAACGGGCCAGCTCGTCGTCGAGGCGTGCATCGAGGGAGAGCGACTGCGTCGGCTCGCGGCACCGAGTCGGTTGCGCGCGACGCCTCGTGAGCCTTCGCGCCATGGCAAAAAACCACAGCGTCGACAGGAAGAGCGCGACCATCGGAATGATCCATCCAGATTTCACGGGGGGAATGCTCAGGTCGAAGCTCGGCACTCTCGCCTGCAAGCGGTCGCGGATCTCGGGCTTTGCCACGCCCTCCTCTACCCAACCGCGAATGTCACGACGCCACTCCCCTGCCTTCGGACTAGGACAAGAGTCCAGGGTCTTGCCCGGACAAAAAGGGCTGGCCGTGTTGCGTACGATACTTTGGACCTGCCGGCCGTCGCCTGCGATGTCATCCGCAGGCGCGGTAGCGCACCCGAAGGCGAATAGGATGATGGCGAGCACGGCATTCCGGGTCATCGGGAACTCACATAGGCACGCACACCTCGATGTGTAAGGCGGCAAATTGTCGCACCCTGACCGAGTCCCTGCCGGCGTGGCGCAAACGCGAGCTAGATGAGCATCCCCGCGACTGCAGCGGTCATCAAGGACGCCAGCATGCCCCCGAACATCGCACGCAACCCTACACGCGCGAGATCGTGCCGGCGCTCCGGGGCGATGGCCCCAATGCCGCCCAACTGAATCCCGATTGAACCAAAGTTGGCGAATCCGCAAAGGGCGTAGCTCACGATCACGACCGTGCGCGGGGACAAGTGCGCAACCCCCTCGGCCAGCGATTCGTACAGATGCAGATATGCGATGAACTCCGTGAGAATCAGCTTCTCGCCGAGCAGGGTGCCGACGGCTGCGCACTCCGCGACGGGCACGCCGATCAGGAAGGCGAGTGGGGAGAAAATCCAGCCGAGGATCTGCTGCATGGTGAGGGGTGTCACTGCGGCCACGCCCTCGAGGCCCATCCAGCTATTGTAGAGTTCGAACGGCAGTCCGAGCAGCGCGTTGGCCAACGCGATGAGGGCGATGAACGCCAGCAACATCGCGCCTACGTTCAGGGCCAGTTTCATTCCCTCGTAGGCTCCGCGTGCGGCGGCATCGATGACGTTCACGTCTGGGGTCTCCATGTCGAGCGCGACCGCCTCCTCCGCGGCCGCGGACTCCTCGGTCTCGGGCCACATGACTTTGGCGATCACCAGCGCCGCGGGGGCGCTCATCATGCTGGCGGCGATCAGGTGCCCCGCGATGTCCGGGAAAACATCCTTCAAAAGGCCAACGTACGCGGCAAGCACACCACCCGCGACGGTTGCGAAGCCCGCAGTCATGACGGCCATCAATTCCGAGTTGGTCATCGTCCGGATGAACGGCGCGATCATGAGAGGCGCTTCGGTCTGCCCAACGAATGAGTTCGCGGCCGCGGACAGGGTCTCGGGACCGGTAGTCCCCATCGTGCGTCGCATGAGCCACGCGAAAACGCCTACGACTCGTTGCATGATGCCGAGGTAGTAGAGTATCGCCATCAGCGATGAAAAGAAGATGATCGTCGGGAGCACGTTGATCGCGATCGTGAATTTTTCCGATGCGAAATCACCGAAGACGAACTCTGTGCCTCGCGCCGTGAAGCCGAGCATGGCGATGACCACGTCATTCAGGAGCGAGAACAGCCAAATCCCCACGTCGGTCTTCATCACCAGGACGCCGAACGACAGTTGCAGACCGATCCCCCACCCAATCACCCGCCACGGCACCCGGTCGCGACGCTTGGAGAACAACCAAGCAATCCCAACCATCGAAAACAACCCGACCAACGAGATCAATCGCTGCCAGATCGGCACTACCCCTACATCAAGCGTCCAAGCCGCAGACACGCCACCCATCGCGCCGGATACTAACCCCTGTGAAAAGGGGACTGTCCCCTTTTATTCGTGTGGGACGTTGAAGCGGGTGCGGTAGGGGGCGATTCTGGTTTCTACATCGGCTTGGGTCATGCCGAAGTCGGCGAGGGAGTACTTGTGGCGGCCGTACTTGTGCTGCTTGTTGACCTTGCGGGAGGTTTCCATGACGTGCCGGGCCTCGGCTGTCAGTGGCGCGCCCGCAGCCTGGTAGATGCGCTCGACTTCGGGGATTGGGTCCTTGATCAGGTCGTAGTACGATACATCGACGAAGCCCTCGTCTTTGACTCTGTCACGTGTAGCCAGCGTGCGACGGGCCATGTTCTCGATCTTGGCGAGCCAGTGACTCGCGACCCGGTTCGGATCCACGTCGTCGCTGAAGATCATCTGCAGATGGGTGAGCATGCTGAAGAGTGATGGGCTCGTTTTCAATGGGTCACGATGTGTATGCACGATCGTCGCATCGGGAAACACTTTGAGAAGCGGGTCGAAGTACTCTTGATGGTGCGGTGTCTTGAGCACCCAACGCACGTCAGCGCCAATCCCAGGTCGCTGCCACTGAAGGTATTGCATCATCCGCTCGAGCGCCTCGTAGGCCGGAACGTGGTCCTGCTCCTCCAACCACTTGGAGTATGTCGGGACGTTCATCATGGCTTCCGGTGTCGTGGTGAGGAAGGCCTGCTCGAGGAGTATGACTTCTTCTTCGGGTGCATCCGGCTCAGCCGGATGAATCGCAAAGAATCCGGGCGACATGTACTTGAGTCCCTTGGCGGCGGCAGCAGCCTGCGCAAATCGAGGGTCCTTCTTGCGCCCCGGTTTGTGCTTCGCCGGCGCAGGATTGATCGCCTCCCACGAAGCCAACGAACGTATCCCCGGGTCCTGCGCAATCAAACGGTGCAACATCGTCGTCCCGGTGCGCGCGAGCCCTGCCACGACGATGGGCGCCTGAATCGGGATGTCCAGAATCTCTGGGTGTCGCTTGATGTTGTCCTGCGCGACGAGTTTGTTGGTCAGCACGCCAACGATGCGTCCGCGAATGATCAGGTGCCCCACCGGGTTCAGGGCAGCCTCGCGATTGATCGAATCCGCCAGCACCTCGAGAGGGACGAGGAACCCTTCATCGCCGAAGTCGGTCAAACCGGTTTTGCGGCGCGCGTCGGACAGCACCCCGTCGACGGTGATTGGTTTGCCTCCGATGCCGACGCCCGACAGAAGCCGCCCCAGTCGATTCGCGACCGCGATAGCAGCCGGGCGGTACGGTCGATCGAATGCGCTCGTCACTTCCCCGGAAGACATGGAATCAGAGGTCCGAGAGCTTCACCACGCGCGTCTGTGGCTCGGGGTGTTCGTTCGCACGTACCCACCGCCAACACATCGTGCCCTCTTCGTGGCCGACCGTGTCGATCCAATTGTCGAAGCCCTTGTTCTGCGCGGCCACGACCACTTGCACGGAACCATCGGGCCGGTACTTGGCGGTGTGCTTGTTCACGTGAATCGGGTAGTAGCGGTAGTCGAGCGACTCCATCCAGTAGTTGTTGAGCTGGAAGTTCC
>CAYZDM010000309.1:0-4613 GCA_964476875.1 uncultured Sandaracinaceae bacterium
GTTAGCGTATCGCGGCGCTTAGGGTTCGATTCCCACCGCCTCCACCGGTAAGCATCGGAGATCGACCACTTCGTTCTTGCTCCCATGGTTGCGGGGTCCGGGACGATGAAGTCGTCTCCGCTCGGAGGCCTGCCGCAGACCTCCGCAACGCCGCCTAGGCGCCACTCGACCTGGCCGACGCGGTTCTCACCTTGGTGTTTGGGAGCTCGCTCCGCGTTCACTGTAGTGCGTATCGAATCGGCAGGGAGATCTCCCGTTCGCGCCAACCGAGCTCGTCGGGCGGAGCCGGAATGTGGAGCGTCATCACCGAGCTCTTGGCTGCTTGATCGAGCACCGAATGCCCTGAAGACGAAAGAACACGAACCTCGACGATGCGGCCGTCGGATCCGATCGTAATCCCCACGCTCAACTTGCCTTCGAGCTTCATCCTCACCGCAGAGCTTGGATAGTTGCGGGTGGCGATCTTGTTCACTTCTCTCTGGATTTCGCGGAGCCAGGCGCGTAGGGCCGAGCGGCGATCAACTCCTTCGCCCCCACTTCCCGACCCCGCACGGACTGCGTGCGGATCGGTGCCGGCCGATCCCATCGCCATGGCATGGTTCGCCGCGACCGCCGCGCCGTCGTCGGCTGAATGGGCAGACGGATCGGGTTCACCCACTCCGTCGTCGACCGCCTTGGGCTCGGCGGCTTGTTCTGGCGCTGCCGCTGAGGCGGTCTTCACGCGTGCCGGTTTGACGCGCCGGAACTTCTTCTCCGGCACGACTTCCGGCTCGGTCGCGTCCCCAATGCTCGTGTCATTGCCGAGTCGGCCGCCGCCTTGCTCCGTGATGGTGATGTACTCGATGGCGTTGATGCGGGGAACGTGCAGATCGTTCGAGGGCGCGCCGGCCAGCGCGGCGAAGCACACGCCATGCAACATCAACGACGGGAATACATAGCCGGCTTGCCTCAACAGCATCGGAGAGAGCACCTTGACATTGAAAGTCATCTTCAACAAGGGGCGTCGCGCGCCGGACCCAAAGCGCCGAATCGGCTATGTTGCCAGGCTGTTAGAAGGTCACCTGCACGCCGATCTGGAAGGAGAACGGCGCGTTCGGTCGCGCACCGTAGGGCCTTCGCGAGACGATCGCCTGAGTGTTGGTCACGTTCTGAAATCGGACAAATGCCTCGACTGGGTCGAACCGGATCCGCCCCATGATGTCGAGCACGAAGTAGCCGTCGGTGTCCGGGAGCGCCGTCGTGCCGGCCAGGCCGACGACGCCTTCGGGGAAGGGACTGATGTAGTTCCCAATGATGTAGATGGCCCAGAACGAGCGTTGGAGACCGAGCTGCGCGTTCAAGAGGTGCGGGGGAACGAAGTCGATCGGGTCCCCCTTCTCGACCTCACCGATCGTCGGGTTCTCGCTGTCGAACGTCGTGCGGTACGTCGCGTTGGTGTACGTGTACGACACGCGAAAGGGCATGTTGAGCTCGTGTGGTAGTGGGATGTTGTATCCGCCCAGGACCTCGACGCCTCCGATGAATGCACGCCCTCCGTTGAACTGGTCTCCGACCTCGCCGACTTCACACCCGGTCGACCCGCTGCACAGGCTCACGATGTTGCTGTAGTCGTTGAAGAAGCCGATCACCTCGGCGAAGCCGAGTGAGTCTGGCGTCGCGTAGCGAAACCCCGCTTCGTAGTTGATCGAGAGCTCGGGGCTTGCGTCGTCGCCGTTTCCCGGCGCGACGGCGCTGAAGCCGCGGTGCACGCCAGCGAGCGCGGCAAAGCCTTCGAGGATCGTGTATTGGAGGCCGATGCCTGGCAGAGCGACGAGCTGTGGGGCGTCCTCGACCAGACCGAGCTCTGGCGCGTTCTTCTCATCCTCGAAGAACGTTCGGATGTACTCGACACGAACGCCAGGCTTCAGAACGAGGTTTTCGACCTCGAGCCCCCACATCAAATAACCGGCGAGGGCCTGCGCCTCGCCCCTGTTGTCGTTGATCAACAGGTTCGGGTCTTCGGCGTACGTGACGCCGTTCCAGACCAGCTGCGTGTCCTGCATGCTGTAGCTCTGCGCCGGCTGGAAGCGATCGACGGTGTCGTAGTGGAATCGGAGCCCCGACTCGATTTCGTGATGCACCTTCCCGGTGTCGAAGTCGGCGCGAAGCCGCGTTTGCACCCCCATCACCACGAACCTTCTGCGATTGCTGATGACGCGCAGGTTCTGGCTCAGATTGCCCGGATCTGCCGCCGAAATCGAATTTCTTTCCCCATTGAGGACCAGGAAGTACGAGTCGAGTGGCGGCGTATTGGGGGAAGTCACCACGTCGATGATGGGGACGAACCCGTCCTCGTCCGAGCCGAATCGGTTGGCGCGCTCCCACGTCCGATCGAAGTCGTGCCGGTAGGCCGTGGTCTCGAGCCGCACGCGATCGCCCACCGCGAGATTGTGACGGAGGGATATCGCCGTTCGCCACCAGCTCATGTTGTCGAGCTGGCTACCCGCGTACCGCTGGTAGGGGTCGTTGCGAAAGTCTTCGTCGGAAAGGCCGACGTAGGTTTCGTTGGAACGCTCTCGAGAGCCAACGAACTTGACGGTGAGACGGTTGAACGCATGCGCGTCGAGCTTGTTGTTGACGTGTGCCTTGAGGCTCAGCTCGCCTCGTTGAAAACCAGTATCGTCGCGCCCGAAATCGGACTGTTGGTTCTTAAAGCCAGAAGTGCCGAGGTGGACTCCCTCGATGATGAACCCGCCCCACTCGTTCTGGCGGCCATAGTGGAGATGACCCCGAATCGTCTGGAAACGTCCGTACATCAGGCCGATCTGACCACGCGGTTTCTCGGGGATCGGACGGCTTTCGAAGTTGATGGCCCCCGCTACCGTCTGGGGCCCGTAGAGGATCGCCGCCGGGCCTTTGAACACCTCGACGCCAGTGATCCGCGCCATCATGGGGAAGTAGTACGCTGCCGGAGCCGAGTATGGTGCGGGCCCGAAGAGCACGTTGTCCTCCATGAGGGTGACCTTGGCACTTCGATTGGGGTCGGTTCCTCGCAACCCGATGTTGGGTCGCAGACCGAATCCGTCTTCTTGCCGAATGTACAGGCCCGGGACCTGCAACAGCACGGCGTTCGGATCGTCGTACTGCATCTTCGCGAGTTGGTCCTGATCGAGCTTCTGCACCGAGCCACCCATACGAAAGATGTCTTCGGGCGAGTATCGAACCGTCACCTCTCGAAGGCCATTCACGGGTTTGGTCGGCGCCTTGGCATCGCCCGGCTTCGGCTCTTCGGGTGTCTCCGGCTTGTTCTCGTCGGGCTCGCTCTCCGAAGGCTCGTCTTCACTGGGTTCCTCTTCGTAAGGCGGATCGTCTTCCGCAAAGACCTCTTCCTGGAGCATCCGAAGCTCTTCTTCGAGCATCGGATCGTCTGGCGGGTCTGGGGCCGCGTCCGGGGCGGGTGACGCCTCTGCCCCCTCTCCCGCATCCTCCTCGGCCAGGGCCGGGGTCGCGACGGCGAGCAAGGGACACAAGACGAGAAGCGCTAGGGTGCGAGTCGTTCGAGTTGCCGACGTCATGCGGAAGTCGCTCACTCGGCGCTCCGCGGAAGGCGCGTTCGCGCGTCTCGGTAAGCGGGGAGGGGATCCACTTCCGCCCGAGGTTCGATCCACGACATCAAGGCGATGGTGTCCGGTTGGCGCGCGAGGTCGACCTCGGGATCGATCATCGGCGCGGCGCGGCGGCCGTTGAGAGACACCAGCGCGTCGACGCGGACTTCGACATCCTCCAGGCCACGTTTCCGATAGTCGTCCGCGATCCGATGCGCGAGCTGCAGAACGAGATCAGGTTGTCCCGACATCTCCCGCTCTTGGTGGCTCGTGAGGTACTTGCTCGGTGGCACCTGGACTTCGCGTTCGGCACCCCGCCACCGAACCCGGTAGGTGATGCTCCCGTTCTTCTGTCGGACCATCACGCGCCAGGAGTATCGCATTCCTTGCTCGTGCCAGTGCACGTCGCCCGGATACGCGAACGCGCGGAGCGGCATCGCGATCTGAATCACGCAGTAGGCCCCGATGCACCATGCCACAGGGGTCGACCAGCGCCCCGCAGTAACAGTCGTGGTCTCGGCGCGAGCCGCAGATGTCACCGCCGGCCCGAGGCCCAGCGATCGCAGCCACGTGGCGACTTTTCTCGGCCAATCGGGGTCAAAGAACAGCGTGGCTCCCGACACCATCAGAAACGGAAACACGCCGATCGTGAAGAGCAGATGCGTACCGAAGTGAAAGACGAAGACGGTGGCGAACGCGTAGGGCCGGGTCTTCTTCCAGAGCAAGAACGGAACGACGAGCGTGTCGTTGAGAAACCCAGCCCAGCTCATGAGGTGCGGCATGGCCGGCAAGGTCAGCAGTGCGCCCATCAATGGCGTCTCGGTGCGTGCCGCCAGCCAAATGCCGAGGGGTTGTGCGTGAATCAGCCAGTCGGGCTGAAGCTTCGCGATTCCTGCGTAGAAGTACACAACACCGATCTGGAACCGAAGCACGTAGATCATCCACGCGGGCACGGTGGGCGACGTCTGGCTTGGCCACAGGCGAGCGTCGACCGAGAATTCGCGATGAGATCGTCAATCGCCCCCGTTT
>CAYZDM010000310.1:0-4600 GCA_964476875.1 uncultured Sandaracinaceae bacterium
GCTACTGAGCCGGGCGACGACCGCAATAGCGATCGATGCTTTTCGGGGTGTCACGCAAACTTTGCGCTACTCGAAACGGCGACATCGCGATCGTCGGTTTGCCCGTCAGTGGCGCTTCGACTTGAAGAGGTCGGTGGTCTCCTGCACGAGCGAACCGAACACCGCTCGGAGCCCGCCGAACCGTAGCCGGGGACTCTTGCCTTGTGCGAGAAGCCCCATTTGCGCCACGCTCATCATCGCCTCGGACGCTCCGCCCAATCGCCCGAGGCCCGGCATCACCGGAGGGTCGAGCGCTCGTTCTGTACGACTTTCGAGCAAATCGTGAGCGATACTCGGATTGTTGGTGAACGGTCGCGCCATGCCAACCACATCGAGCGCGCCGTTCCGCAGCGCACTCTCCATGACCGAGCGCCCCCGAAAGCCTCCCGTCACCATCAAAGGAATGTCCACCTCAGCACGGGCCTTCTTGGCGTACTCCAAGAAGAATGCTTCTCGTGTGTTCGCGACCTTCTCGAGCATGACCCGAGATTCGTAACTGCCGCCGGAGATCTCGACCAGATCCACCCCGTCCTCTTGAAGCATGCCGAGAACGCGCATCGACTCGTCCTCTGTGAAACCACCCCGTTGAAAATCAGCGGAGTTGAGCTTGATGCCGATTGGAAAATCAGCTCCGACGGCTTCTCGAATCTGGCTGAGCACCGCGCGAGCAAAGCGCGCCCGGTTCTCGAGTGGGCCACCCCAACGGTCATCGCGTTGGTTGGTCAGCGGCGAAAGGAACTGACTGACGAGATACCCATGCGCGCCGTGCACCTGCACCCCGGTAAAGCCGGCTGTCTTGGCGAACGCTGCGGCGCGGGCAAAGTTCTCGATCACCTGGGCGATCTCTGCTTCGTCCATGGCGTGGGGCTGGCCGAAAGCCTTCGCACGGCGGAACAGGTTCACCGGTGCCACGGCAGAAGGCGCACCGGGACTCGGATTGAGGTGACGCGGGGTCTGTCGACCTGGATGATTGAGTTGCATCCACAGATGATTGTCGTGCGTCGTCCCTGCTGTCGCCCACTCGGCGAAGCGATCGAGGTTCGACTCTGGCTTCACCGCGACGTTGCGCACAGCCTCGAGGTGCGCGGAATCAATCATGACGTTCCCGGTAATCAAGAGGCCAGCCCCTCCCGCCGACCAGCGTTCGTAGAGTCGTGACAGACCGCGCGTTGGCGACTGATTCTGCGAGGCTAGATGCTCGCTCATGGCGGCCTTGGCGATGCGGTTCGGGAGGGTCGCGCCGCACGGCAAGGTGAGCGGTTCGTTGAGCGGGGAGAGCGTCATTTTCGCCGTGTTCTACGCAGCGGGGGACTCGACCGACGCTACGGAATAACGTAGATGACAGAGTCCCCCGGCGAGTCAAACGCGGAAGAGGTGGCCATGGCTTTTGGAGACGACGAGCGGGCTCTAGACCAGACCGCAGCACAGTTGGTCGCGTGGGTGGCACCCAAGTTGTCGTTGCCGGCCGCCGACATTCAGATCGAAGCTCTAGATGCGCCGCTCGGAACAGGATTCTCGAATGATTGGCCGGCATTCCGAGCCACGAGAAGACTGTCGAACAATGGAGGGACCGGACCGGGCTCGAGACCACGAACCTCGGCTACTACTCGATTCTCGCGCTCACACGCTTCTCGGTGAACATGGCGCGCATCGGCCAATACATGAAGAAGATCAAAATCATCGACGAGGAGAACGAGTTCGACTACGAGAACCTCGCCTCCATTACTTTACGTCGCGCACTATCGGAGCTTTGAAGATGGGTCCACTCGAGGGAATTCGAATCATTGAAATCGATGGCATCGGGCCCTGCCCGTTCGGAGGCATGTTGCTTTCGGACCTGGGTGCCGAAGTCATTCGCGTTGGCCGTCCAGAGCCGTCGTTCCTGCAGGCGAACTTCGACGTCATGAGCCGAGGCAAGAAGAGCATCACGTTGAATCTCAAGAAGGCCGAGCACAAGGATGCGCTGCTCAAGTTGGTAGCGACTGCCGACGCGCTGATCGAGGGGTTCCGCCCGGGAGTCATGGAGCGCTTGGGGATCGGCCCCGACGTCTGCCTCGGGGTCAACCCGCGGTTGGTGTTTGGCCGGATGACGGGTTGGGGCCAAGAGGGACCGTGGTCACAGCGAGCCGGCCACGACATCAACTACATCTCTCTTGCCGGCGCACTTCACGCGATTGGTCGCAAGGGCGAACGTCCGACGGTGCCGATCAACCTCGTGGGCGACTTCGGGGGCGGGGGCTTATTGCTCGCGTTCGGCGTGCTAGCCGCGCTCCTCGAAACGAAGAAGTCTGGCAAAGGACAGGTGGTGGATGCGGCGATGGTGGACGGTGTCGCCGCGCTGATGGCGAGTGTCTACGCCGGGATGCAGCAGGGGTTTTGGTCTGACAAGCGCGGGGAGAACCTGCTCGACACTGGTGCCGCGTTCTATGACGTGTACGAAACGAGCGATGGGGAACACGTCTCGATCGGCGCGCTGGAGCCGCAGTTCTACAAGGAGCTGATCGAGAAGCTCGGCATCGTCGACAAGGCGCCTGCGGTGGGCGAGCACCTGAACCCCGCCAAATGGGGGGAGCTCCGTCCGACCCTGGAGGAGATCTTTCGCCAGAAAACTCGCGATGAATGGTGCGAGGTGTTCGAAGGGAGCGATGCATGCTTCGCCCCGGTGCTCGCGGCCGCTGAGGTCTTCGAGCACGAGCACCACGTCGCGCGCGGTTCGTTCGTCGAAGTCGACGGCATCAAGCACGCTGTGGCCGCGCCTCGCTTCTCGCGCACCAAGTCCGATGATCCAACGCCCGCAAAAGAACGCGGCGCAGACACCGAAGAAATTCTACGCGAGTGCGGCGTCACGCTGACTTAGCGAGGGCGACATGATCACCGACTTCGACGACTACTTGATTCACCAGGCTCCCCTCCCGATCAATCAGACGGGAGTCCTCAATCGCAACGCATACGACCGCTACTGGCTCAACGGCTTCGACAAGTCCGGGACGTTCCTCTTCGAAGCAGGGCTCGGTCGATATCCCAATCGCTTCGTCCAAGACGCGCACTTCAGTGTGGCCATCGACGGGGTCCAACACTCGTTCCACGGGTCGCGACGCGTGCCGGAGAACCCGATGGATAGCTCCGTCGGCCCACTACGCATCGAGGTCGTCGAACCCATGCGAAAGCTGCGTCTGATCATCGACTCCAACGAGACGGGCATCGAGTGCAATCTGACGTTCCACGCAAAGGCACCTCCTGTTCAGGAGCCGAAGAACGTCATGTGGGACGGCCCACGACTGATCATGGACACCCAACGTTTCACGCAGCTAGGAACTTGGGAAGGCTACTTTTCGATCAAAGGCCGGCGAGTCGACGTAGAGCGAAGCGAGGTGATCGGCATTCGCGACAAGTCCTGGGGGATGCGCCCAGTGGGAGAGTACGAAGAAGGGGCCCCGAGCAGGCTGACGACCGACCCAGCGGTCTACTGGATCTGGTCACCGATTCACTTCGACGGGTTCTCTACGCATTTCCTCACGCGCGAGTTGCCAGACGGCCATCCACAGGAGCTCTCCGCGTCGATCATCAAGACCTATGGCGACGACGAAGAGGTGCCAAAGGATGTGCTGGAGGCCGACGAAGAGATCATGGCCTCTGCGACCAACTCGATTAAGTGGCGAAGCGGCACCCGATGGCCCGAGGGCGCGACACTCGACTTCGTCAAGCGTGACGGGACCAAGCTGAAGATCGAACTCGAGCCGCTCTTTCGCTTTCAGATGATGGGCATCGGCTATCAGCACCCTGAGTGGGGTCACGCGGTGTGGCGCGACGAGCTGGAGATCGGCTACGAGAGTTGGAACCTCGATGAAGTCGAGCCCGATGAGTACTGCTCGATACATGTGCACAACATCGTGCGGGCGAAGATGGGCGACCAAACGGGTATTGGGATCCTCGAGAGCCTGGTCTTCGGGCGACATGAGCCGAGCGGGTTCGAGGATTTGTTCGACGGCGCCCCGTAAAAAGCGTCTTTGCCGCTTCACGGGGCTTTGGCCCCGCCCACGGGGGCTGCCTAGAAAGCGTAGCCGGCTCCGACGGAGATGATTGGGAAGGCGTCGGGGTAGAATGGGTTCCTGAGTACCGGAATCTTCAGAGAGGTCGCTAGGAACACGCCCTTACCTAGACCGATCACCATGCCGCCACCGAGCAGCAGGTTGCCGTAGGTCTTGCGACCCGATTGGAAACCGCCGGCTCGGAAGCCGGTGTTGATCAGCTCGCCTTCGACGAGCACGAAGAACATGGGAATCGGGAAGATGCGGACGAACAGCGAGCCACCGTAGGTGTGCCAGGTCGTCTCTGGAATGACGACTCTGTCCTTCGAGAACTCATATCGGAACGCCACCCCGGGTTCGACGATCCGCTTGAAGATGTAAGAGACCTGCGGAGAGATACCGACCGAGATGAAGCCGTTGCCTATGCCGAAACCGATTCCGCCCCCTACCCGCAAATGGCCGATGGGTTCCGGAGGCTTCTCGGGCGTGGGAGGAGGCTCCGGCGGCGGGGCGGCGTGCGGAGGCTCGACGGA
>CAYZDM010000311.1:0-4597 GCA_964476875.1 uncultured Sandaracinaceae bacterium
TGGGGCTACGATGACCTGGTCGCGGTCGCGAAGGCCGGCGCAGATGCGGTCCTGCTTCCCAAGGTAGAGAGCGCCGAGACGGTGCGGCAGGCCGAGGCCGTACTGGAGTCTCATGGCGCATCGGACGACCTTGCGATTTGGTGCATGATGGAAACTCCGCGGGGAATGCTCCACGCGGAAGCAATCGCCGATGCGAGTCCACGCCTCGGAGGCCTCGTAATGGGCACCTCGGACCTCGCCAAAGACCTGCAGGCGCAGCACACCGCCATGAGGTTGCCGCTCATCACGGCACTCGGTCTATGTCTCCTCGCGGCGCGCGCCGCCAGAATCGCGATCCTCGATGGGGTGTACCTGGACCTCAACGACCACGAGGGATTCGTCGATTCTTGTAGGCAGGGAGCGGAGCTCGGCTTCGATGGAAAGACGCTGATTCATCCCAAGCAGCTCGCCGCCGCCAACGAGGTGTTCGCACCGTCCGAAGAGGAACTGCGGCTCTCCCGTCGCATCATCGATGCCTATGCCGAGGCCGAGGCAGAGGGGAAGGGCGTGGTCCTGGTCGACGGCAAGCTCATCGAGAAACTCCACGTCGACCACGCCAAGCGCGTCGTTGCGCTGGCGGAAGCAATCACGGCGTAGACGCCAACGGGAAGAAGGGATAGTCTCCCTCTTCCATCATGCGCTTTTACGAATTCGAAGCGAAGCAACTCCTAAAAAAACACCGGATTCCGTTGGTCCAGGGCGACCTCGCCAGGACCATCGCGGAGGCGGAAAAGATCGCATCGGACCTAGGCGGGCCGGTCATTCTCAAGCCCCAGGCCATCGCGCCAGGTGTTGCGGCCGCGTCCGTGAAAGAAGCGGCCGATGCTGCCGGCGCGAAGGCGACCGTGGCAGAGCTGCTTGAGATCGATGACGGAGGTCGGAAGCCCAACGGGATTCTGGTCGAGGCCCGGCCAACCGGTGACGCCGTGTACAGCCTGAGCTTCACTTACGATGGGGCCACCAAGCGCCCCGTCGTCGCTGCCAGTGACATGGCTGGCAAGATCGACGACCTCGGGGACACGCACCCTGACCGAATCGTTCGCCGACACTTTTCGGCGTTGTATCCGTTCTCGGATTACATCGCGAAGGAGCTTGCGAAATCGCTAGGGCTTGGCGGCAACGACCTCAAGCAGATGACCCGCATCGTGTCCGGCCTCGCGCGACTCTTCCTCGACTACGACCTCGCAGACCTCGACATCACATCGTTGGTAAAGCTCGCAGACGGAAAATTTGTCGTGCTCGATGTCGAAGCTGACCTTGAGATCGAAGCCCGTCATCGACAGCGTCCGATGCTCGACGAACTTGGGTTTGCAAAGGATGATCTTCGGCAGGTGCGGGAGCCCACCGAGTTCGAGCTCGAGGGAGCGCGAATCGACGAGGAAGACATTCGCGGAATCATCAGTCCCATCGCGGAGTTCGATGGAAATATCGGCCTCGTGATCGGGGCCGGTGGCGGTTCGCTGACCTTGACCGATGCGGTGCGAAAGCACGGTGGACGACCGGCCAACTACGCGGCCATCGGAGGGAATCCCAGCGTCGACAAGGCTCGCAGGCTCACCAAGCTCGTCCTCAGCAAACCGGGCGTCGACAAGATCGCCGTCATGTCCAACGTGGTTTCCAACACGCGCGCAGATCTGGTGGCCCGCGGGGTCATCAAAGGCATCATCGAGCTGGGCTTCGAGCCGGCGGACAAGATTCTGATCTTTCGCGTGCCCGGGGCTTGGGAGGCGGACGCCGCCAAGATCCTCGACAAGTACGGCATCGAGTATTGCGATCGTTCGGTTTCGATTAGCGAAGCTGCACGCCGTGCTGTCGAGAAGGTGGGATAGAGGACAATGGCCGTTATCGTTCACGAGGATTTCCAGTTCATCGTCCAAGGCATCACCGGACGTGAAGCGCTGAACTTCACACGCGAGTGCTTGCAGTACGGCTCGAAGATCATCGGTGGCGTCACGCCTGGCAAAGGCGGCCGAGAGGTCTACGGCGTCCCCGTCTACGATACGGTGCGTGAGATCACCACAACGCAGAGGGTTGATGGCACCGTCATCACAGTTCCACTCGCATTTGCTCCAGACGCCGCGTACGAGGCAATCGACGCAGGCATCAAGGAGGTGATCATCATCACCGAGGGGATTCCTCGCAAGGACGCGTCCGCCGTGGTCGAGTACGCGTCACTTCATGGTGCTCGGGTCATCGGCCCCAACTGCCTTGGCGTGATCGTGCCCGATGTGTGCCGCTTTGGGAGCCTCGGTGGGCCCGCCGTCGACTGCCGAAAGGCGTTCAAACCGGGTGTCGTTGGCGTGATGTCCCGCTCGGGCGGGATGACCACCGAGATCTGCAACGCGCTCACGCTCTCCGGCCTCGGAGTGAGCACGGCGATCTCCATCGGCGGAGACCCGGTGATCGGGTCGACGTATGCGGACTTGATTCCCTTGTTCGAAGCGGATGAGGACACCAAAGCCGTGGTCGTCTACTCCGAGCCCGGTGGGACCGCCGAAGCCGAGCTCGCGCGTTGGACGCAAGAACACAACAGTCGTCTTCCCATCGTTGCGTTCGTTGCGGGGCGCTTCATGGATGAGATGCCCGGTATGAGCTTTGGCCACGCCGGGACAGTCGTGAACAAGAAAGTCGACTCGCCCGCGGACAAGATGCGCCGGATGCGTGAGGCTGGCATTTCCGTCGCGGAAGAGATCGGAGACATTCCGAACCTCGTCCGAGAGCGCATCGGGAACTGAGCGGCAGAGGAAGCATCATGGCAATGTTCATACGCGTAGACGTCGACAACAGCGTCATCGAGAAAACACCGAACCTGGCCGACAAGCTGGTCGAAGTCTGCCCGGTAAAGATCTTCAAGCCGGCCGCCCAAGCAAATGCCGTCGAGGTCGTCGAAGAAAACGTAGACGAATGCACCCTCTGCGACCTCTGCACCCAAGCCACCCCCACCGGCGTCCGCGTAATCAAACTATACGAATAGGGGAATAGGGGGACACTCTCCACCCCCCCAACCCCTTGAATTTACAGGGTTCCTGCGCCAAAGATCGCAGCATTAAAGCTCAATGATTCGTAGCTGCGATCTTTGCCTGGGAAACCCCGTAGAATCAAGGGCTTGCAGGGGCGGGGAGTGTCCCTGTTGGGGCGCGTCGGTGGGCTTGGGTTAAGGCTTCTATGAAGTTGCGATCGTGTAGGGGGTCTTTGGGGGGGGCGGTTGGGGTGCCTCGATCGGCGAGGTCTGTGAGGAAGGTCTCGACTACGTGATCGAGCGCTAGGTCGTCTTTGTGGCTCAGGTAGAGTTCGCGTTGCGACTCGTTTTCGAAGACCTGTGCTTTCCACGAAACACTCACGCGCACTTCGTCGAACTCGTAGCGTGCCCTCTCCTCACCTTGCTCCGTGACTCGCCAGCAGTTGCCCGACCAGGACAGCTGACTGTTCAGAGTCAGGCCCGTGGGAAGTGTTCGCTCGTCCGGGCCGACCGCCTCCACTCGGTGGAACATGTAGTCGTTGTCACCAGCGATCGCGGAATTGCTGATGCACGGTCGACAGATCGGTACGCGGTCGGGACCGTCGGGCCAATACGTAAAGCCGCCCCCTTCGCCCTCATAATACCAGGACACCACGGTGACGCTGGGTACGTACCACCGTTCGAACAGACCTGATTTCAGCATCGTCGCGAGCAACCAAACCGGATAGCGTGTGCGATCGATCCCGCGAAATGCGGGGATGTCCACGTGTCCGGGGTCGACGCGCGCGATCGGCGGATTGAGATTCACGTACACGATCTGCGGCACCACAACCCCGCCTCCGAACATCTCCCGAGCGGCGGCCCGAAAACCGTCGTGTTCGAGAAACACCTCGACGCCCTCAACGAGTGGTTCGCCGTACGCCCAATCCCCCCGGAACCACGGCGCGATGAACATCGGTCTGCTCTTTCGCCCGCCTCGCCCTGCGTCGCTAAGCGCGGCCATCTCCGAGAGGTTCTTCACGTAGCGCTGCACCGTCCAATATGGCGCCCCTCGAATCAGTAACTCGCGCACGAGCGATGGGTCAGAGAGCACTTGCTCGATGACGATCGGCGTTTTGGGCTGGTCGAAACTCACCGCGCCAATCCTAGCAACGGCGTCAGTCGTTCCTTCCTGGCGATGATGTCGGCCAGCGTCTGCATCTCTTGTCGGTTCGGTTTCCCTTGCGAAAATCGCCGCGACGATGCCACGTCCCGCGATGCCTCGAAAGCGCCCAGGAAGCCGATTAGGGGGTTCGCAGCGCAATCATCAGACGACCTCAAGGCGTAGGGCGGGCTCGAGCGAGCGAGTCCGGAGATCGTTCGAGTGTCCGGAGCCTCCCGCTCAGCCCCTCGATCCGGGCCGTTTATGCCCGAAATTTGGGTCTCCCCCGCCGTGGGCTTGCGCAAACGCACTTTCGCGGTATCGGGCGCGTGGCAAATCGACGCATCCGACGGGCAAAAAGAATGAAAGACCTTAGTAAATACCGAAACATCGGCATCTTCGCCCACGTGGACGCCGGCAAGACCACGACCACCGAGCGAATCCTCAAGCTCACCGGC
>CAYZDM010000312.1:0-4579 GCA_964476875.1 uncultured Sandaracinaceae bacterium
TGAAAGTAGGGAGCGCTCTTGGCGACGTTGCGCAGACTCGGGACCTTGAAAGCGGCCCAGTCCGCGTCCTGCCCACTCACTTTGGCGCGCCCGATATCGGCCTCGGCCTTCCCGGCGGTGCCGATCCCGACGTTGTAGTAGAGCCCGCCAGGAACCCCCATCGCACTCGAAAAAAGCGGGGGCGCGTGGCAGACCACGCACTGACCTTTGCCCATGAAGAGCCCCCATCCTTCCTTTTGTTGATCGTTGAGCGCGCCGTCGTCGCCCTTCGCGTATCGGTCGTACGCGGTGTCATCACAAACCAGCGTGCGCTCATAGGCCGAAATCGCCTTCGCGATCGTGTCTGGGGTCACCCCCTTTTCTGGAAACACCTTCTTGAACTGCGCGGCGTAGCCCTTGATCTTCGCTAGTTCGGCGGCCTTGGCGTCGAGGTTTTCTTTTCCGACGCCCATGTTCCCGCCTCCCCATGCACCCTTGGCCTGGGCCTCTAGGCTGTCAGCCCGACCACCCCAATAGAACGCCTCGAAGTACCCCGTGTTCCAAATCACGGGACTGTGGCGTGTAAGCGGCTTCTCCCCGGCACCGATCGCCAACGGTGTTTCTCCTCCGTTTCCATGCTCGTTCTGATGACAGGAGTAACACGAGCGCGAACCGTCGACGCTCATCCGCGCGTCGAAGAACAGCTGGTGCCCGAGCGCGATCTTGTCGGGCGTTTGCGGGTTGTCTGCGGGAATCTTCATCGCTGGAAAATCGGCCGGCGCTGGCGGCAGCTCCACCTTCTCGACCGTGGGCTCGACGACGGGAGGCGCTTTCTCCTCGATGGGCTTGCTCTTGCAGGCGGCCAGGCCGAAAGCGAATAGGACGACTAGAGACGCGGCAAGCGCGCGCGCGTGGGTGGTTGTGCTCGGCATGCGGGGATTATCGGGACAGTAGTCTCCCGTGGCAAGGCGAGATCCGCGGGCGACTGCCACCCGCACCACGGAACACGGGTCCTCACTAACCGAACGAGACCTGACGCCCTAGACTCACCGACCGCCGAGCCGCTCCGCAAGTATCCGCGCTTCGACGATGTTGTCTTCGATCGAGCAGTAGGTCCATGCACCGTAGCGGCCGATCGAATGCACGTCTTGCGCCGCGAGAATCGCTCGCCTGGCAGTGGATTCAGAATTCGATTTCGCCGTGATGTGCACATACGCGGGGTCCAGCAATACCTCGTGTGACGCGACCAGGGTCTGGTTGGTCAAGACGCCACAGGTCTGGAGGTCGACCAATACGCGTGCTTTCAAGGCGCCGCGCTCGTCCTCGGACGGTTCCGCGCCCCACGGCAAGCCCACTTCGACGTATAGGCTCATTCGGTCCGAGTCGAAGATGTTGTCGTAGAAGCCAACGCGATAGAACGAGAGGTCCCGCTGCGGATAGTAGATCCAATGCACGTTCCGCATGCCCTTGCTATCAAAGCCCAAGTTGAAGACCTGCACCTTGTTGTGACTCAGAACAGAGGCGTCGTAGCTCACGCCACACATGTCGAGCAGCGCGACCAGCGGCGCACTGCTGATGAGGACGTCGTAACCGATTTGGCGCCTGCTCGTCGTGGCGATCTTGGCCTCGCGATCGATTCTCACGACCCGTTCTCGGAGCGAAATTCGATCTGGACTCACCCCGTGGGCGAGCGCCTCGATGTATTGAATCGCCCCGCCTTCCGGATAGGTGAACGTGGCATTGTAGCCGTCGTTCTTCGGCGCCTCCGCGTTCCGCAATATCTCTTCGACGCTGGCGTGCGGGAAAAATCGTCCCATCGCTTCGGCATCGAGGGCGGCTAGGTTCAACGCGTAGAGCTTCTCGTTGTAGGGAATTAGAAATTTCTCGGCGATGCCGCGCCCGTAGCGGGCATAGAGCATCTCTTTGAAGCTGCCGTCCTTCGCCGCGGGTCGCTCCTTCAAGTCCCGAACGCACTGCGCGTACTCGGCCGGCGGAAGTTGATGGATGTTCTTCTGAAATGGAAAGTCGACGAAGCGGTCCGCGTACCAAATCTTGCTGTCTCGCTCGACACGGAGGATGCGCTGCTCCCCCATGCGGTCCACCAAGTACTGCTCGATCTCCGGATGGCGGAAGTGAAAGAAATGCCCCGAGTAGTCCCAAACGAACCCGTCGCGCTCGACCGTGCGGCAGTACCCCCCGATCTCGTCTTCAGCCTCGATGAGCAGATACTCCTCATCGCTCAGCCAATCGGCAAACGCCAGGCCACTCACGCCGGCGCCGACGATCAGGTACCGCGCGTGCTCCACGCTAGCGGCTTACCACATCGGGGGCGGACGTTGTGAAGCCCCGGACGACACGCAAGCCCTCTTCGACTCGGCGCCCGAGGGCCACTGGTTCGCCGTCTGGAGCAAAGAGTGCCACGGATTGGTCGGGGGACAGGTTTCGCCAGCCTTCGCCGACGACGACTTCCGGTCCGATCGGTCGACCGTGGCGCGCATGATCGACGCCTTCGTCGGTGAGATCGATGCGCGAAAGGGCACCGCAGGCTGCCTTCAACGAGATCAGTCGAGCGCCAATCGCCTCGGCGGTCATCTCGTCACCGTAGAGGGCATCGTCGATCGAAAACGCACCGCTCGCAGTACGTCTCAGCGCCGCCACGTGGCCCAGTGTTCCTAGCGCCGCGGCCACATCGCGTGCCAAGGAGCGCACGTAGAAGCCCTTGCCGCAGTGGAGGCTCAGCCGGAGCGTTTCCTGACCGACTTCGTCGACCGTCGCCTCGTAGAGATCGACTTCGCGCACCGGCGCTTCGACTTCTTCGCCCCTGCGCATGCGTCGGTGAAGCGGGGTGCCACCTACTTTGATCGCGCTCAACTTGGGGGCTTCCTGCGGATGACGACCAATGAATGGTGCGAGCGCCTGCTCGACGAGCTCTCGATCCAAGGGCGGCACATCGGCGGTCTCGGTCACTTCTCCGTCGGCGTCGTGGGAATCGGTCTGGACGCCTAACGCGATCGTGACCTCGTAGCGCTTGTCATCCGACTGTAGATGCGAAACCAGCTTGGTGCCCTCTCCGACTGCAACTACCAGCACGCCGGTCGCTAACGGATCGAGCGTCCCGGCATGCCCCACCGACCGCTGCCGAATCGCCTTACGGACGCGCTGTACAACGTCGTGCGACGTGCAGCCCGACGGCTTGTCGACAATCACGATGCCGTTCATCCGAAGTACTTGGCGAGTTCGGCCCGCAACAGCTCATCGGCCTTCTCGATGGTGATGGGCAGCTGCGTGGCCGCCGCGGCGCGGTGACCACCCCCGTTGAGAGCCCCGGCGATGACCGACACATCGACCTCGCCTCGCGAGCGAAGGCTGATCTTGGTCTCGCCGTTCGCGCCCGACGCGTCCGGCGCACGCCACTCCCACAGCAAGGCCCCGATCTCGACGCCCTCAACACGGCGAGCGTAGTTGACCATGCCCTCAACCATGTCGTCATTGGCGCCACAAATATCGAGCATCTCACGGGTGACTCGCATGATCGCCACGCGGCCCTCGAACGCCATCTCGAGCGTCGCGATGATCGCCGACAAGAGCTGGAGTCGAGCCGGCTCCCACCGTTCGAACAGCTGATAGGCCACGTGCCAAGGATCGGCCCCCGCTTCGACGAGCCGCGCGCCCAATCTCAACGTGGCCGGAGTCGTCGTCGCGTAGCGGAAGCCGCCGGTGTCGGAAACGATGGCAGCATACAACGGTGTGGCTGACCCCGCGGGCAAAGACTCGAGCCCCAACGCCTCGATGAGTTGAACGACCACCTCGCCTGTCGCAGCACTGTGTGTGTCGCGATAGACGATATCGCCGACATCGTCGTGGGCGTGGTGGTGGTCGACGATCACCACCGGACCCGTCACCTCCCGCGCAGGGAACCCAGGCGGCAAGAGCGCTTTGGCGGCGATGTCCATGACCCAGGTCGCGTCGTACTGCACTCCATCGGGCACCTTCTTGATGCCCTCCTCGCCGTCCAACAGAAAGAGTAGCGAATCGGGGATCACCTCCGGCATGAAGAGTGTCGCTTCCTTACCAATCGCGCGCAGCGTCCGGATCAATCCTAGCGCCGACCCAAGCGAATCGGCGTCAGGCCGACGGTGGCAGGCGACCAGGAAGCGGGCACCACTACGCGCGACGTCGACCACGTCTTGGATCACTTGGAACCCTCCGTCCCCGCATCCGGTTCCTCTCGGATCTCCTCCAGAATGGATTCGATTCGCAGCCCGGAATCTACTACCTCGTCCCAGTAGAACTCCAGCTTGGGTACGTGGCGAAGCTGGAGCCGCTGTCCCATCTCTCGGCGAAGGAACCCGCCCGCTCGCCCGAGAGCCGCGACCACCGCGTCTTGGCGGTCGGTCCCGATCTCCTCGAGGACGCGCACATAGACCCGCGCGATGCTCAAGTCGTCCGTCATCCGCACGGCGGAGACGACGACATCCTTGGCGGCCGGGTCGCGGACGCTCCCGCGGAGCATCAGATCCATCAACTCGCTACGAATGCGTTCGGAGACGCGGTCCGCTCTTCGAAAGGTTTTTTGCACCATGCTCAGTCTTTCCAATCT
>CAYZDM010000313.1:0-4541 GCA_964476875.1 uncultured Sandaracinaceae bacterium
ATCGGCTCGTTCAGGGTCTTCAAGGCAGGGTGTCCGAGCTGTTCAATGTCGATTTCGAGGTCAGGAGACTAGAGCTAACCCCCACGGGGATCTACGTCGTCACCGCGAACAGCGTGGCGGACCCGCAGTACGCCTATCGGATCGGCAACTGCGTGGGTGATCTGAACACTCCGAAAATGAACCCGCAGATCCAAGCCGGGATCACGACCGAGTACACGGCCCGCGGAGTCACGAGGCCGGTGCCGTGAGCCTCGGCCTCACCGCGTCGTCGGTGTAGCAAGCGTCGGCTATCGCCACCGACAGTTCCGTCGGTCGGAACCGAGGAAGGGCCCGTGCGAGCTTGCTGCCATCGATGCGGTGAGGCACGTCCCAGAGATACTTCATCTCGACCACCTCTCGCATGGGCGCGCTGAAAAAACCGAGCAGTCGAATAATCGGCCAGGGCAAACGCTTCACTTTCAACGGACGGCCTGCCGCGGTCTCCATCGCTTCGACGAGCTCACGCCCCGTGAGGGAGAAGCCCTCGAACCCGAACGTGTCGAAGTCCGGCAAGTCCGCGCGAATCTCGGCAAGTCCGACTAGCGCCCTTGCGACGTCGGGAAGGAACGCCCAGGCGTGCACGCGATCGAGCGAACCGGGATAGGTCACGACTCCTTTGCTCACCTTGTTGGCGATGTAGCTGTCGAACCAGTTGCCTGTCTTGTTTCGCTCGAAGTAGTCGCCGGCGCGAAGCACGATCGTCTGAACACCCTGCGCCGCGGCGTCTCGGTATGCGTCCTCCATCTGCTCCCGCATCGTTCCCTTCCGAGTCGTGGGCGCGTGCGGCGTGTCTTCGACGAGGACCGACGGCATGGACTCGCCATAGTTGTAGACGTTGCCGGGAATCATCACGGTCGCGCCGCTGTGCTTCGCCGCCCCAAGGACGCTGCGCGTGATTCGAGGGAGTTCGGCGGCCCAACGCTCGTAGGGAGGGTTGAGCGCATTGACGATCACGTCGGCTCCTTCCGCGGCGGACACCACAGAGTCGACGTCGAATGCGTCGCCCTCGAAGATCTGCACTTCCCTACGAACCCGGTCGGCCGAGCCACGCCGGACGAATGCACGAACCGCCCAACCGGCGTTCAGAAAAGCCTCCACCGCTGATCGGCCAATGCGCCCGTTTGCACCCAATACCAATACTGTTTCTTTCATGTCTTCCTCCTCGGGCTCGACGCGCCCCGATGTAGAGTTCGGATTGTAGCTATACGAAAACAATGGTAAATACAGTAATTGTGAAACAGAGATATGCAAATATGAATGACTGGTGCCATGTCGGCCCAGTTTGATTGGGACGGACTCCGCGTTTTCGTCGCCGCCGCCGCGGAGGGTTCCCTTTCGGGCGCTGCCCGCGCCCTCGGAATCAGTCAGCCCACGGCGGGCAGGCACATCCAGGCTCTCGAGTCAGAGCTAGAGGTGCAGCTCTTCGGTCGAACGGCGCGCGGGCTGGTGCTCACAGAGACGGGGATGGAGCTGCTCGAGCATGCCCAGACCATGGCAGGCGCTGCCAACCAACTCGCTTTGGCGGCCGGGGGGAAGTCTCAGTCGCTGGCTGGCGTCGTCCGCATCACCGCCAGTGAGATCGTCGCGACGTATACGCTGCCTCCGATCATCCTTCGACTCCGCGAAGCCGAGCCGGAGATCGAGATCGAGATTGTCGCCTCAAACGCGACCGACAACTTGCTGGAGCGCGAGGCTGACATCGCGGTGCGCATGTACCGGCCCAGTCAGTCAGAGGTCATCACGCGAAGCATGGGTGAGATCGAGATCGGCGCGTATGCCGCTACGGCGTACCTCGCACAGCACGGCCGTCCCGCGCATCTGGAGGGGCTTCTTGGTCATGACGTGGTGGGCTACGATCGGGATGATTCCATGGTTCGCGCTTTTCAAGCCGCTGGTGTCCGAGTCGACCGCCACTTCTTTCCGTTTCGATCCGACGATCAAGTGGTCGGGTGGCGAATGGTGGTCGAGGGCTGCGGGATCGGGTTCATGCAAGTTCCGATAGGCGATGCGGAGCACCGAGTGGAGCGCATCTTGCCGGACCTCGAATTGCCCGGGATACCGATGTGGCTCACGGCGCATGCCGAGCTCAGGACGAATCGAAGAATTCGACGCGCATATGACTTCCTCGGAGATGCGCTTGCGAGCTGAACTCGGGCCCCGTACGAGTGGCTCCATTTCTACCAGCACTTCTGGACCGGGCGCCTCGATGCGCTCGAACTCACCGTGACCAAGTTGATTCCGGCCCCCGCCCAAGATGTGTTCGAAGCCTGGTTGGACCCCGCTGCACTTGCGAGGCGCCGGACAACCATCAGGGTGGCTGGACGCGAATCCTCGATCTGGTCCCAAACGCGGCCTAGACCTCAGCCCGCTAAGGCATCCACTTGAGGAGCATGTCGATCAGGCGATTCTGCCGGCCCGTATACGGCGGGTAGAAGAGCGGCAGGAGCGAGACGCGTGGGTTCGTAAACACCGGACGCATCTTGCTGAACTCCACGAAGCCTTCGTGACCGTGATACTGGCCCATGCCGCTAGCGCCCACGCCGCCGAAAGGCAGGTCGTGCTGGGCGATATGAATGATGCAGTTGTTGATGGTGACGCCGCCCGAAATCGTGCTGTAGAGGAGCTTGTCCTGCCGTGCACGCTGGTTGGTGAAGATATAGAACCCGAGCGGCCGGTCCTTACTGGTCACGTACTCGATCGGTTCGTCGAGGTTCTGATAGGTCATCACTGGGAAGAGTGGTCCGAAGACTTCCTCCTGCATGATCACCATGTCGTCGGTGACGTCCAGCACGAGGTGGGGGGGTATCTTGCGTAGCTCGTCGTTGAAGGTCGCGCCTGGCACCAGCGGTACGAGCGTTGCGCCTTTGGCCTCGGCATCCTCGAGCGTCATCCGAAGACGTCGGTAGGATTTTTCGTCGATGATTGAGGTGTAGCTGCCGTCGTTGGTATCTGGATAGCGTTCCGGCATGATCCGCTCCGCCGTCGCGACGAACTGATCCCGGGCTGACTCGGGCAGAAACAAGTAGTCCGGTGCCAGGCACGTCTGCCCTGCGTTGACGAACTTCGCATAGAGAATTCGCGACGCGGCCTCATCGATGTTGAAATCGTCGCAGACGATCGTTGGTGACTTGCCGCCGAGTTCGAGCGTAACCGGTGTCAGGTTGTTCGATGCGGATTGCATCACGGTTCGGCCGGCGTCGGCGCCGCCCGTAAAGATGATGTGGTCGAACGGCAGGCTCGAGAAATCGCGTCCGGGGACACCGGGTAAGATTGCGACCGTGTCCTCGTCGTAGACTTCGCTGAACTTCTCTTGGAGCAATCGGCAGAGCGTCTGCGAGTTGCTTGCCATCTTGATCATGGCGCGGTTGCCGGCTGCCAAAACACTGATGAGTGGGCTCAACGTGAGGAACAGGGGGTAGTTCCAGGGCGACACGATACCGACGACGCCCTTCGGCTGGGGCACGAGTCGATTGGACCCGGTTGCGAACAGCACCGACACGGGGCGGCGCTCCGGCCGGATCCACTTCGAGAGCTTTTTCAGCGAGTGGCGAATTCCATCCACGCACGGGAAGATCTCGAGGATCTTCGACTCCTCTGCACAGCGATGTCCGAAGTCTTGGCGAATCGCTTCGGTGATTGCGTCGGTGTTGTCGAGCAGGATTCGCTCGAGGGCGCGCAGACGTTCCTTCCGCACCTGCAGGCTCGGGTACGGGTCGCGCAGATAGGCATCGCGCTGCAGCTTGTAGATGCGCTGCGCTTCGTTCTCGGCGAATTCAATCGTGCGGAGCTGAGCTGTTTGAGCCATAGAGAATCCTGGTGTAGCACACATGCTCGATCCAAGCGCAGCACGCATCCCACCGATCCCCACCTCCATTGACGTCCTCTATTGTGACGACGCCGTGGTCGTCGTCGACAAGCCATCTGGCTTGTCCGTTCACCGCGGCGACGATGCGGGCTCGACCTTTGCGCTCAATCTAACGCGCGATGCGATCGGCCAGTGGGTCTATCCAGTGCATCGCCTCGACCGAGCGACCAGCGGAGTGCTCGTGTTCGCTCTCTCGTCGGAGCATGCCCGGAACCTTCAAGGTTCATTCAGCACCCGCGACGTGTCGAAGATCTACCTCGCGCTCGTTCGCGGTACACCGCCCGAGCGCGGAGTGATCGACAGCCCAATGGCCAAGCGCGAGGGCGGTCCAGACGTCGAGTCCATCACAGAGTACGAAACTCTTTTCGTGTCGGACGCGCGCCTCTCGCTCGTCGAAGCGCGCCCGCGAACCGGAAGGCGTCATCAAATCCGTCGCCACCTCAGACGCATCGATCACCCGATAGCGGGCGACGTCAACTACGGAAACGGCCCCGACAACCGTCGCTACCGAGCTGAGCTCGGCCTCTACCGACTAGCCCTCCACGCCGAGCAACTAACCTTCCCGCATCCGGCTACCGGCACCCCCATCACCTTCCAAAGCCCCATCCCCGAAGACCTAGCCACCCCTCTCCACCAC
>CAYZDM010000314.1:0-4521 GCA_964476875.1 uncultured Sandaracinaceae bacterium
AGGGGTCTGACCCCTTTAATTGTCGTCTTTTGGGGTGATGTTGTGACAATGGGGGCTGGCTAGGGCAGCTTGTTTAGTTGGGGATGCACGACCAAGGGCAGGGTCCCGAGGGCCGCGGGGACGATTCAGAGGCTCGGTACAGGCGAGAGCGCGATGAACAAACGCGTCTTCGGTCGCTCGGCGCCTTGTCGCACATGCTGCCCGTGCTGTCGTTCATCTATGCGGCGGCCACGGTGCTCTTCTTGGTCTCCCCGCCGTTCACGCCCCACGCACCACATGTGTTGATCTGTGCGGTGTCTTCCGCGCTCGTACTCTTGGTGTGGGCGGGTATGCGCGTGGACGACCCTCGTTTCGATACGCCGATCTCGGTCGCCACCATCTCTATCGCCGCGGGCATGGGGCTCACGATGTTCGCGGTGAGCGGGGCCATCAGCAACACGACCACGCTCGCCATCTGCATCGTCGCTGCAGGCGCGCTGCTGTATCGATTCTCTATGTTCGCGGTCATGGTCACCGTGGTCTTCATCGGATGGCTTCAACTCGCCCACGGATCGGCGCGCGCTGTGTACAGCCTGGGAATGTTCCATCTCTGGGCCGCGACGCTCGTTGGGGCGCTGGTTCTTTGGTCGCGCCGCCAGCTGATGTTCACACTTCACGAGGAAGCACGGCAGGCCGACGCGATGAGCCAGCTCGCGACGGAGCAAGCCCGCACCCTGGCCTGTGCGCGCGACGCCGCGCTAGCGTCCGCACAGGCCAAGGGGCAGTTCTTGGCCAACGTGAGTCACGAGGTGCGAACGCCGCTCAACGGGATGCTGGGGCTACTACAATTGATAGACCCAGGCGCGCTGCCGCAACCCCAAGACGACTACCTCCGCCAAGTCGACAGGTCCAGCCGTTCACTGCTTGCCATCGTGAACGACCTTCTCGACCTCTCGAAGATCGAAGCGGGCGAGATGCGTCTCGAGTCCGTCCCGTTCGATATCATCTCGATGACCGAAGAAGTCGCCGTCAACTACGCGTCGGCGGCTCATGCAAAGGGCATCGAGCTGATCACCCAGATCGACCAAGACGTCCCGGCAGAGATCTGTGGCGACCCGCTTCGCCTCCGGCAGGTCTTGTCGAACTTGCTGAACAACGCGCTCAAATTCACGAAGCAAGGAGAGGTCGTGGTCGGCGTTCGGGTACGCAATCGAGGCCCCTGGCACGTCGACTTGGAGATCCGCGTCTCGGATACAGGCGTCGGGATCTCGGAAGAGCGCGCGGAAAGCATCTTCCGCCCCTTCTCCCAGGCGGACGCATCCACCACTCGAAAGTACGGCGGGACCGGTCTAGGACTCCCGATCTGTCGGCAGCTCGTCGAATTGATGGGCGGCGATCTCCGACTCAAGAGCTCAGCGGGCGAAGGCAGCACGTTCTATTTCGAGGCGCGCTTTGAACTCGAAGAGAGACTCAGTGAGGACCTCAGAGCCGTCACCGAAGCGTTGGCAGGGATGAAAGTTCTCGTCCTCGAAAGCAACAACCGCGCACGCGAGACACTGTGCGCCCAGCTGCAAGCCTGGAACATGGACGCCTGGGCAACCACGACATTCGACGGCGCACTGCGAACGTTCCGCGGATCACCACGGCCGAGCGTCGCCATGATCGACCTTCGCAGCCTGGGCAAGGACTGGCGGCCGCGAGCACTGCAGCTCAACGACGCCGCCGTGAACCGTGGAAGCTCCGTCGTCGCAATCTGTTCCCACCGACATGAGATCAGCGAGTTGGCCAAGACGGGGATCCATGTGCACGTCGAGAAACCGATCCGTCGCGCCAAGATCATCGCCGCCCTCCTCGAGACGCTCAACCGGACGAACGCCTCACAACGCCCGCAGGTCCATGACGAACGTCGTTCTCTTCCCGCCCCTCCACCACAGGAGCTGAAGTCCAATGGGATGAGGGTCTTGGTGGCGGAAGACAACGAAATCAATCTGAAGGTCGTTCACGCGCACCTCCGGGCGCTCGGGTACGAGGTCGATGCTGTGAACGACGGAGTCGCCGCCCTTGGTGCACTCGGTGAAGGGCATCGCTATGCCGCCGTCATCATGGATGGACAGATGCCGAATATGGACGGCTATCAAGCGACGCGAACCCAGAGAACGCGGGAAGCCGAATCCGGCCAACGGCGCGTTCCGATCATTGCGCTCACCGCGCATGCGATGACGGGGGACCGCAGGACTGCGTTTGCCGCTGGAATGGATGACTATCTGTCGAAGCCTTTCACTCAGAAACAGCTGCAACAGGCGCTGCTCCGATGGGCAGCTCGTCCCTCCACCAGCGTCTCGGAGTTTCCGCCCGACGCGCTCGATACGACGATCACCGCTCAGCTCTTGGAGCTCGAGGAAGAGGAACCCGGCTTCATTTGCGACGTGATCGAGAGCTTTTTCGCAACCGCCGAAGAGTGCATCATTCGAATGAAGGCAGCCGTGAAGACCGGAGAGCTAAAGACGATACGCTCGGCCGCCCACATGGTTCGGGGTAGCAGTCAGCAGCTCGGCGCTCGGAGGTTCGGAGCCACCTGCCTCAAGTTGGAAGCAGTCACCGCCGCAGCGGAGGCCGCTGCCATCGTGAGCACCTTGGAACGAGATCTCGAAGGCGCACGTGAAGCGCTGACCAGCCTCGCCGACCGCGCGCTCGACGCCGCCTCGTAGCGAATCTCAGTTGCCCTGCGCGCCAGAAAGCCGCGAAGCGTCGACGATCCAACTGTCACGAATCGTGTGCTCCGGGACCCCATCGGCATGCTCCAGCAGCCACTCGACATCCGTGGGGTCGAAACGCGCGATCTGGTGGAAGTGGTAGATGCCAAGCCGGTTGAGCGTCCGTTCCAGGCTGGGGTCGACGCCCTCTAGCCGTTGAAGATCGTCGCGTGGTCCGAACGGTTGCGTCATCACCCAGGCGGGCGGTCGAGACTGCCCAGTCGTCTTCGCCTCAAGCTCGGCGTCGCGGACTCGACCCTTGAGCTGCTCGATGTCGTCGAGCATGCGCTCGTGAATCCCGTGCACCACCTCGAGCTCGGTGCGAAGCCGTTCGCCTCGCGTCTCCGCCTGCCGTAGCGCGCCCTGAGCTTGGTCCCGCTCATCGACCGCGATCCTCAGCTCCCGTCGCAAGTCTTCGGCGGACTCGCGTAACGAGGGCTTCTGTTCCAGGTCCAACGCAGACAGTCGCTCGGTCGCCTCCCGCATCGTGCGATTGCGGGAATCCAAGGTCGCCGTGAGTTGGCGCTTCGCCCGTTGAAGGCCCTCCACCTGGCCTTTGGCGGTGCTGAGTTCGTGGTGGAGAGCTTGGATACGCTGCTCCTGGGTGATCAGGTCCGATCGTGCCTCTTCGAGCTCGTACTCGAGCGTCTTCGCGCGCACCGGCGCCACCAATCGGCCCCAAAACACCTGACCGAGCCACAGCAGGACGCCACCAAACGCCGCCGCCAACAGCAAGGAGCCCACCATCTGCAGCATGAGATACGTCACGTCTCACCTCCCCCAAGGTTTTCTTCACCGGCAATCAGCATCCTCGCGGCCACCACGCGCACCCCTCGAACCATGCTCACGATGCGCTCAGCGCGCCGCGCCTCCGATGCCGACGACACCTCGCCCCGAAGCTCGACGTCACGCCCGTCCACCACGGGCACCACGCCGGAGAAGCCGGTCCGCTCGAGAATCGCCGTCACTCGAACGGCCACGTCCCACTCGAGCTGATGACGAGCCGGGCTGAGGCCAGACACCCAGGCGACATAGCCGAGGAAGCTTGCCAAAACTGTTCCGAAGACTGCTTTCTTCCACATCGCGCGGTTCGCCTACGAGCGGCATTGAACCCGATTCGTCGGAAAAAATCCACGTTGTGACGACACGTCGACCGGCGCACCAGCGAGGCAGCACACAAATCGCCGGGGTGCCTCGCCCGATCGGGTGCCCCGCGCGCCCTTCAGGACTCCAAGGGGCGTTGCTCTACGATCTGGAAGAGCCGCTCCTGCCGATCTTCTGACCAGGTATAGAGCGCGATGGCGGCCGCCGTGAACCTGACGTCGCGCAGGTCGATCGTATGCGCCCACCGGAGCGCTTGCCTACGCTCGGTGGCGCCGGCTCGTCGCTGAATGCGCGCCAAGGTCATGTGCGGAAGTGGGGGGCGATCGTCCTCGGGAGCCCCGGCTGCGTGCAGCACTGGGCCCCTCGCTTCCGCAATCATCGTAGCCAGCCGCTCACGTCCTTGGTCCACCATGGCCGACAACGCGGAGGGTGTTCCGGGGTTCCCGAGCGGCTCCACCCCCCCGAACGACCCCAGCACCCGACGGAGGGAACGGAACTCGACGATCCGATCCCATGCCCTGCGCGCGTCCGATTCTCTCACAGACCCCAAAAACGCGAGAGTCGCGTGAAGATCGAGGGTACCGAACACGCGCACACGCGGCGGTGGAGGCGGGTCGAGCCGCAGCCCATCCACTTGCATCGGGAACGCGATGAACCAATTAGGGGCCACCTTGCAAGTCTAGGC
>CAYZDM010000315.1:0-4502 GCA_964476875.1 uncultured Sandaracinaceae bacterium
AACCGCCCCTCTCCTTTGGGCAACAGCCCTTCGAAGTCTTCGAAGTGCGCGCGAATGACTCGGCTCAGCCTCGTTTGCGCGCCGGAGTGCTGGAGGAGCACCGCACCGACGACCGCCATCTCGGGGTCGACATCATCGCCCTGCATGCCTAATGACGACATCTCGGCCGAGGCATAGGTCGCTTCGTCGACGATCAACAGCTCTACGAGACGATCAAACGCAGGGTCATCGAATTCGTCGCGCCAAGCGAACACCATACGCGTCGGCTCTTCGCCGGACCGCATGTTGGTGAGAATCGTTTTCGCGCGCTGAGGCACGATCTCGCCGAGACGCCACAGAGCCTGTTGCGCGTAGTAGCGAAGGGGCCAACGCCTGACGATCTCTTCGTAGCCTTCGACGGCGTCGATTCGGCGACCCATCATGAAGAGCGTACGCGCCCGCCAATAGTTCGCCCGGCCGGTGATGCCTTCTTGGCGTTCGTCGCCCCCGCGGCTCACGAGCCGGTCAAACTGCGCATACGCGCCCTCATAGTCCCCCTCACGAAGCTGAACCCAGCCCAGCTTGAATAGGGCGCGCGGCCACATGTCGCCTTCTGGATATCGCTTTGGAATCGAGGCCAGCCGCGCGAGTGCCGCCTTTTTCTTTCCGTTTTCGAGCTCTGCCAGGGCAGCTCGATAGCTCGCATCGTCGGCCAGGCTGTGGGCTGGCGCTTCGGCTTCGAGCTTCTCGTATTGGCGTACCGATTCGTCCCACTGGCCGATTCGGCCGTACGCGCGGGCCGCGTAGTATCGGGCCCAGGCGCGTGTGTCGGGGTCGATCTGTATGCACTTGTCTGCGACCTCGCGCATGACGGGTGCACCACGAGTGCGCTCACGGTCTTGTAGAAGCGCGCGCCCTTGTTTGTAGCGAGCCTTGCACCAGACGACGCTGCCTGTCTTGAGATGCTTGGTTAGTTTTCCGAACAGGCGCTCGGCTTCGCGATAGCGCTTCGCGTTGTAGAGTGAATCGGCTTTGTCGAGGTTCTGCTGCATGCGCGGGCGCATGCTTTGCTCTGGCTGCCGCGTCTTCGGTGGTGGACCGTCGAGGCTGATTTGGAGGTGCGCCCGAGAGCCGTTTGAACCACCGACGCGTGTCTCGATTGAGCGCGCCCGGTCGCTGCCCGCCCAGTCGTCGGTCAGCGAGGCCACGATCTGCGCGGCCGTCACTGGGTCTTTCCGTTCGAGGAGCGACGCGCGCTTCAGCTTGGCCCAGCGAGAGAGCGGATGGTTGAACGTGCCGAGGGTGTCGAGGTGCGCCACCGCGATGTGGTTGTAGCCCTCGTCGAGTGCGGCCTTGGCGGCCAACCAATGAAGACGGGCCTTCTCGTTGGCGCTCGCGGTTGGCAACGCCGCCTCGGCAAGCTCCCGCGCCCTGTCCGGGTTGTCCTTGTCGAGTTGTCTGCGCACCTGCATCACGGTCGACTTCTCGGGAAGCTCTACGATGACGGGGTCGAGCACCTTGGGCGGTGGTGCCGGTGCGGTCGCCACGACGGGCTGTGGCTCGCTCGGCGGCGGCCAGACCTCGCGGCGCACGTTCTTCTGCTGATGGCACGCCACCAGCAGCCCGATGCTCAACGCGAAGGGCCAAATCGGCTTCATCTGGCGAACCCTAGTGAGTCAGCCCCAAGCGGGCAAGTTCCCCCCGTAAGGACGAAGCGCTGCCTTCGTCCCCGAGGGCCGTTGGCGGATCGCCGTCAGTGGGCGTGCGTGATAGGGGAGGGGGAAGTGAGTTACAGTCTTCAGATTGGGATCCGCTATCTGCGCTCGAAGAAGCGCGCGACGGTTTCCATGATCACGATCATCTCGATCGTCGGTGTGGCGCTCGGCGTTGCGGCGCTCCTTGCTGTCCTGTCGATCACTACGGGCTTTGAGAGGGCCTTCCGGGACAAGGTCCTCGGAGTGAACGCTCACGTGTTGGTGCTCAAGTACGGCCGCGAGTTTCGGGACTACCGAGACGTCCTCGCAACCGTCGGCGAGCTGCCAGAAGTAGCCGGCGTTGCTCCCTTCTCGATCAACGAGATGATGCTCACCAACGGCGAGCGCCGCGCAGTAGTGCTCGTCAAGGGTGTCACCCCCGAAGGCCTCCAAACCGTCCTAGACCTCCCCAACCAAATGATAGCCGGCAACCTAGAAGGCCTCCGTCGCCCCGGCTCCACCCCAACCCGCATCCTCCCCCCCGAAACCGACGACAACTGGCAATGGCTCCGAGACCTAAGAGACGGCAACGCAGGAAAAGATGAAAAAGGGGTCAGACCCCTTTTTGAAAGGGTTAAAGACGGCGACGTTGACGCGAGCGGCGTCCGTCAAAAAGGGGACAGTCCCCCTGGTGATGATGTCGTGGTGGGGCGGAAGACGTTTTGGGAGGAGGAGGCGGAGCGGCGGGAGGCGCAACGTGATGCCGAGCGGCGGTCGCGGCGGCCTAAGCTCGGGAAGGTCGCGGAGCCTGGTGAGATCGAAGCCATGCTCGGTGGGCTCGACGACGACGAGCTCTCACTACCGGATGACCCTGCCTGGGAGGCGGGTCTTTCCCAGGGCGCAGGGCAGGAGCCGGTCGGCGCGTTGCCCGGGATCATCGTGGGTAAGACTCTGGCCGAAGATCTCGACGTCGAAGTTGGCGACCGCGTGCGCTTGATTTCGCCTCTGGCGGCGCTGGGGTTGGCGCTGTCGGAGCCCGGCGGTGCATCGACGCGTTCGCGCGAGTTTCGGGTCATCGGCGTATTCCAAGCCGGCTTCCAAGAATATGACTCCGGCCTCGTCTACACCGACCTCTTCGAAGCACAGCGCCTCTTCGACGAGGGCGACAACGTGACGGGCGTCGAACTCCGCGTCCACGATTTAGATACCTCCGCGCAGCTCGCCCGCCGCATCGAGCAAGACCTCGGCGGTGCGTTCCACTCACTCGATTGGTCGGAGCTCAACCGCAACCTCTTCACCGCACTCGAAGTTCAGAAGATCGCGCTCACCTTGGTAATCGCCACCATCATCTTCGTCGCCGCTTTCAACGTGATCGCGACCCTGATCATGGTCGTCCTCGAGAAGAAGCGTGAGATCGCCATCCTCAAGGCGATGGGCGCCACCGACATGACCGTCCTCGGTGTGTTCATGGTCCAAGGTGTGCTCGTCGGCGTAATCGGGACATTCGCGGGCGTCTTAGTCGGTGGCGGGCTCGTGATCTATCTAGACAAGGTTCGCTTCGCGCTCGATCCCAAGGTCTACCTGATCGACCACCTCCCCGTTGTCCTCAACCCGACCGTGTTCCTGGTGACCATCGCCATCGCGCTACTGATCTGCACCGTCTCCACCATCGCCCCCTCCTGGTGGGCCGCCCGAATGCTCCCCGTCGAAGGCCTCCGCTACCAGTAAAAAGGGGACAGTCCCCTTTTTCGAAGCTGGTAGGATGCCGCTCGATGGGAGCTTGAATGTTGTTTGGGGTTCGTTGCGGTGCGTTTGCGTTGGTCGTGTTGCTTGGTTCGTGTGGGAGTACCCCGGGAACAGGCTCGACGACTGAGGGTAGTTCCGGGTGCGTCGATGGAACGCTGGATGCGAGCGTGACTCATGTCGACATCGACGGCATGACTCGAAGCTACGAGCTTCACGTGCCGCCCAGCTACGACGGCAAGACCCCCGCTCCACTGATCCTCAACTTCCACGGACTCACCCAGAACGGCAATCGGCAGCGAGAGCAGTCGCACATGGACGAGAGAGCTGACCAGGAGGGCTACATCGTGGCCTATCCGAACGGTTTGCAGGACTCGTGGAACGGCGGCGAATGTTGCGGGGGCGCCGCCGCCTCCGACGTCGACGACGTGGGGTTCACACGACGCGTCATCGATGACTTGGGCGCCCGCGGTTGCATCGATCTCGGGCGCGTCTATGCGACCGGCATGTCGAACGGTGGCGTCATGTCGCACCGGCTCGCATGTGAAGCGGCAGACGTCATCGCCGCCGTCGCTCCCTCCGCAGGTCAACTCGCACTCGACCCAAGCGAATGCACGCCCGCACGCCCGATCCCCCTCATCCACTTTCACGGCGTCAACGACACCATCGCCACCTACGAAGGTGTCCCCGAAACCATCGAGGCCTGGGCCAGCCGAAACGGCTGCACCGACGAGCCCCGCGTCACCTATCAAGAAGGGGACGTCACCTGCGAGACCTCCGACGAGTGCGATGACGACGCGAGCGTGACCCTCTGCACGGCCGAAGAAGCCGGCCACTGTTGGTTCGGCTACCCGTGCCCCCCCGACATCCCCATTGACCTCGGCGGCAGCACCACCAACATCAACGCCAACGACGCCATGTGGACCCTATTCAGCCGCACTTCCCTCCCTGAATAAAAGGGGACAGTCCCCTTTTTCGAGGGGTCAATTTGGCGGGTCAGGAGCTTGAAGGGTGGGGTCAAGCAAGCTAACTATCGCCTCCTTTTGCGGGAATAACTCAGCGGTAGAGTGCGACCTTGCCCAGGTC
>CAYZDM010000316.1:0-4498 GCA_964476875.1 uncultured Sandaracinaceae bacterium
ACTGACCTGTGAGAACGGGATCAACGTACCCTGCGAGATCGAGGCCTCGTTGTTGTCCAAGGTCAGGACACGCGGAGAACTGATAATCCGTACCGAGCCCGCCGCTTCTGCAGCGCTCAAGCGCACGTTGAGGTTCACTGCGCCGCTGAGGCTGCCCATGGTCAAACCGAGCGCACCACCGGCGCCGTTACCCGTGACGGCCGGAAGGTTCACCGCATAGTTCGGATTGTTCACCGTTCCATTGAAGGGTGATAGGCCCTGTGTTGGGGCGTTATCGAGTGGAACACCACCGGCGACACCAAGGTCAGACGGGAAGCGAAGCCCGGTCGGGTTGCCTGTCGCACTGCTCATCACCGCAGCACCGCCCCACTGAATACCGATGTCACGCGAGTACGAGCTGCTCGCCTCGACGATGCGCGATTCGATCAACACCTGCGGCGTCTGTGTATCCAGGCTTCGAACCAGGTCTTCGACATCGTCGAGCTGCCCAACGATGTCGCGAACGATGAGCATGTTCGTCCGGTCGTCGACGGATACGCTGCCTCGTTCGGTGAGGAGCTCGCGAACACGAGGCTGCATGTTCTGCGCGGTGGCGTAGCTGACCGGCACCAGGCGAGTCTCTAGAGGCGCCAACTGCTGCTGTTGCTTCTGTCGCGCAATGGCGGCCTCACGCTCTTGCTCGAGCTGAGCGAGTGGCGCGACGCGCAGCAAGTTGCCCTGTCGCACCATGCCAAGTGACTTGGCCTGAAGAACGACGTCGAGCGCCTGGTCCCAAGGGACGTCACGCATCCGAATCGTAACAGTGCCGCCCACGTTGTCGGCGGTGACGACGTTGACGCCTCCAACTTCGGAAAGTAGGCGAAGAATATTGTGGATGTCGGCATCCTTGAAATCGAGGTCGATTCGTCGCCCCGAATAACGCCGATCAGACTTTCCACCCACTTGCGCTGGGAGTTTGCTGAGGAAGCCGGCGACCTCGGGGCCATCGACCTCTGCAGCGTAGTCCCTCTCTCGGGCGATTGTCCGTGTATGCGGACGCTTATCGATGAGGGTGGACGAGAACATCCACACGATGTGGTCGCCAGAACGAATCGCCGTACCTGCGGATCCTTCGGCCCCGTGAACCTCGATGACGGCACGGTCGCCTCTCTGTTCCAACTCGATCGAGCCGATTAGCGAACCACGCGGCGCTTCAATGCGTCGCTTGGCGCCGGAGGCGATTCGGGCGTCCAAGACCTCGAGACGAGGCGGCGCACCGGCGCGAGTCGACACACGAAACTCTGGTCTGCCCGCAAGCGAGATCACGATGCGGTCGCGACCGTCCTTTTGCTCTAGACGCACCTCTTTGATTTGGGCCTCACCCGATGCGCTCGACTTCTTCGGTCGAGCCTTTGCAGATGACTTTCCGGTTCGAAGACTTACCGTGATGCCCTTCTCGGTCGCACGCGCATGATACGTCGCCTTGCCCGTCAGTGTCAGCTCGATGCGAGCACCACGCGCCGTGTTGCTGCTGACGGTGCTGGCGACGAGCGAATCGCTGCCGCTGTTCTCGATACCCCCCGTCGGCAGCGACGCGTCGTCGACGTCGATGATGATGCGTCGGCCTCCGTCCTTGACGTGAACCGCGTACTGCGGATCATCAAACACGCCCTCTATCGAGACTTGCGCGCCGTCGCGCGCGCCGTCGATTCGGACACTGTCAATTTTCGAACCCGCTGCCTGAGCCATGTTGACCCAAGCGAACGTTGCCACGACGGCTATTGCGAGAGACCACTGAATGCGCATTTCTGACTCCTCTGCCAGGCCTTAATCATCGAACGCCGGCGAGGGCCGGCGCAAGAAAACGACCGATTATCTCTCGAGGCTTATTGAGTCGTGAGCTGCGGCGCTTCGCCACCTTCATGGAGTGGCATCACGCGAGTCAACGGTGGTTTGTCCGGCGCAGTGGGGTCTTCACGCGTCAACACGACCGATCCAGGTCGAATTCGATCGACACGCCAGTTCAGTGTGACTGGCATTCCCTCTGAACCCCCGGTCTGTACTACCTCGGGACGACCGATGTAGTCACCGCGACGGATCACATGTCCCACTTGCGCAGTATCTGTAAGCATGGCGCGCGGGGTCGCGATGCCAGTCACGATGGCGATGAGCTTCATCTCGTCGAGACTCGTACTTGGCAGCAGCACGCGACGCTGTGCCGGCGCGGCCGCCTGTGCCTTGAAGGCCCTGGCGAACGAGCGGAAGGGATCCCGGCTTTGGATGTCCAGCTCCGAAAAATCGTCGTCGGTGTAGATGATGGGCTCGGAGTCGAGCGCCGCGGCGGCTTCCTTGGCTTCGTCTTCATCAGCCGTCTTCTCGGCCGCGCTCTTTCCCTTGGCCGGGCCAAGACCCCGGACGCCGGTCGCCTCGTCGTCGTCGCCCCCGCAGCCCGCAACGACGAAGGTTGCGGCTAGCAGGAGATTGGCGAGAACTCGAATCTTAGAGGTCATGGCGGGCTATTTCCTTTGGGCCGGCGGACGCCTGTAGGTAGTTGCGCGAACGTCGACGTCGATGACCATCTCCCCCGACGGGAGCAGCCTCGGCTGTGTCATCCGAATGTTTTCCATGCTGATCGCGCGATCCAGCTTGCTCACGTTGTAGAAGAACTTCCCCATCTGATGAAAGCGGCCCGTTAGCGCGAGCACGACGGGAATCTTTGAGTACAGCTCCTGCCGCTGCTCTGGGCGCGGCTCCACCAAACGAATCGTGAGACCGCTCAGCTCTGCCACGCGGTTGAGGTCCTGGAGGAACGCTGCAATCTCCGCATCCTCAGGAAGGACTCGACGGTTCTGCCTATCAGCTACCTCGCGGTTGGAAAGCTCCTGCGTCAGCTCGAGGTACTGTTTCTCTCGACGCTCCGCTTCTTGAATTTCGTCCTGGAGCTGTTGCTGCCTCTTCGCTGCAGATTCGAGGTCGCCAGACACGCTTCCATACACGAGCGTGTAGTAACCGCCGCCCAGCAGCGCGAGCACTCCGACGAGTCCGAGCGCCTTGCCCCACGCGGGCAGCCCAACGAATGTATCTTCGAGACTGGCCATTAGTATCTCACCTTGCAGGTAATATCGAAACCAACGACCTGGAGTCCCGTATCTGGATCGCTTGCCGCGCGAGTTCGTTGCAGCGTCACGCCCTCATAGATCTCGCTAAGGGTCAGTCGGCGCAAGAACTCTGCAACGTCTTCGTTCGAGCGACCCATGCCGACGATCTTGCATTCGCGCTCGACCTCTTCGAACCGGGTCAACCAGAGCCTTCGAACATCCCAAGACTCATTGAAGCCCGCCAGCGGGTTGTCTTCGCGCATCCGCTCAAGCTCCGCCGGGTTGATGGTTGGACCCCCGGGGCTGCTCAGCACTTTGGATAGCTCCATCACGGCACGGGTTGGACCGCGTCGTGCACGTTCGAGCTCCTGGACGACTTTTTCTAGGCGTCGGCTCTTCTCGAGACGTCCTTCGACGTCGGCAAGCCCCTTGGTCTTGCCCTGCAGCTCGTCACGACGCGCTTCGAGCGTCTTGTTCTCTTGCTGCGCCGTCTCTAGCTGGCCGCTCTGAGCGAAATACATGATTCCGAGAACGAGGAGCCAGACCGCGACCGCGCCCCCGTAGATGGCGCCCCAAGTTCCCAGGGAGAGATCAGCGCCGGCGAGCGGTGATGGGGCGACACGACGCGCGCGCCTCTTCTTGTCGGTGGGTAGCAGATTGATGCGAACCATCAGTTACGCTCCCGCTCTTTGCGAAGGGCCAGCCCAATGCTCACCACGGCTTGGGAGGACCTACCCTGAAGGTCGGCCAGTGCTCGCTCGTCGACATCCGCCACCCGTGTGGGATCCAGGAGTTCGACGCTCACCTGCGCGCGGTCTTGAAGGATGTCGAGCAACGCCTGAATGCTGGCTGTCCCTCCGGACAGGCAAATCCGGCTCAACTCCCGGTCGCCACTCGTGGCAAGGTAGAAGTCCAGCGAACGTTGAATCTCGCCTGCAAGTTGCTCGACCGCCTGATTGACGATTTCGGGCACCTCGCGAGGAACGATGCCTCGACCCTCGCCGCCGCACTTGTAGGCCTCCGCCTCATCTCGGCCGATGCCCAATTGGCGTTGAATCTCTTCGGTAATCGAGTTGCCGCCGTTCGCGATGTCTCGCGTGAAAGCGGTCGTCCCGTCAGAGAGGATGTTGACCGTCGTGGTCGATGCACCGCAATGCACCAACACCGTGGTCTCGTCCTCCGCGGCGGTTCCGTAGCCCGCCTCGAACACGTTTTGGACGGTGAACGCGTCCAAATCCACAACCATGGGACGAAGTCGAGCTTCCATCGCCAGGTTCGTGAGATCGGTAATCTCTTCCTTCTTTGCCGCCACGAGGAGCACATCCATTTGGCCGTGGTCGGTGCGCTCGTTCAGCACCTCGTAGTCCACGTGCACCTCGTCGAGGTCAAACGGGATGTGCTGCTCGGCTTCCCAGTTGATC
>CAYZDM010000317.1:0-4482 GCA_964476875.1 uncultured Sandaracinaceae bacterium
CTATTCCGTTCAGCATCAACCGGATGAGCAAGCGACTCACCGGGAAGACTTTCAGCGAGCTGTACGCCATGTGGATCGAGGACATGCGCCGGCAGTACGGCGAGGTGGACGCGGAGGTTCGCGCAGAGGGTGTCACGAACGCCCGTCGCATCACATTCCACGGCGAGATGGTGCGGGGGCTGCGCTTCGCCGACGATGACCGACTCGTGTACTACGTTGGCGACGGCCGTAGCGATCCTCAAATCCGGACGCTCAACGTTTCTCACGGCGACAAAGTCGAGCGTATCGTCCGGAGCTCGGGACAAAGTTACCCCACAGTCAGCCCCACCGGCGAACTCTATTTCGAGTCGTTCGATGCGTACAAGGCGAACATCTATCGCTACTACGACCTGTTCCGCTTCGATCCGCGTGGTCGGTGGGACCGCAAGCGACTAACCCACGGCCTCCGCGCGCGATATCCAGACATCTCACCCGACGGTCGTGCGATCACGTACGTACGCAACGAGGCGAGCACGCAGACCCTGTGGATCGCGAATCTGGCGGACATCGAAGGCACTCAAGAAATACTTGTGCAGAGCAAGCGATTCGAGCAAGTGTACACGCCCCGCTTCTCGCCCGACGGCACGAAGGTGGCGTACAGCGCGTGGCGAAAAGGCGGCTACCGCGACATTCAGGTGATCGATCTCGCGACGAGGGAGATCACGAACGTCACGCACGACCGCGCATTGGACACAGGGCCGGCTTGGTCGCCCGACGGTGGGTCACTCTACTTCTCGAGCGATCGCACCGGCATCGCCAACATCTTCGCCTGGGATCCGATGACCAAGGAGGTGTCGCAGATCACGAACGTCGTTTCCGGGGCATACACCCCCGCGCCGTCACCCGACGGCACGCGAATCGCGTACATCGGCTACACCAGCCGCGGGTTCGACATCTACATGCTCGATCTAGACCCCGGGACGGGCCGACCTGCTTCGCCATATGTGGACAATCGCCCCCCGCCCAGCCCAGCCGACACATTGATCGCCGATCTCTCCAGACGCTACGTGGCCGCGCGGACCCTCTATCCGCGGTTTTGGGGCATCGATCTCGAGGAAGATGCGTTCGGCCGCCAACTCGGCGTCTTCACCCGAGGCGAGGACGCGGCGCAGTTCCATCTCTTCTTCGCTCGTATCGGGGTCAGCCTCACAGAGGGGTACGTCAACGCCGAACTCAACTACACGCTGCGACGCCTACCGCCCGACTTGTCCTTCACGTTCTTCCGGCGTGTAAGGCCTCGAGGCGGCTTCGTCGTCAACGGCCGGCGCCTTCCCTATGTCGAGGACGCGTACGGCGGGCGATTCGGCGTCTCTTACGTCGTGCCACGCTCGTTTCACTCCAACCGAATAGGGGCGAGCTATGGCTTGACGTGGACACGTTCGCTCTCCAGTTTCAACGGCAGGATCAACCCCAATTTCGCTCCGCCCATCATCCCCGCCATGGGTCTCAACGCGGACATTGGCATTTCGTGGACCTACAACGACGCGCGCAGGCACCTCTACGACTATACGCCGTCGGAAGGACGCACGTTGGGCGCGGCGCTGTCGTTCGCGCACCCCGGCATCGGTAGCCAGTTCGAGAGCATCCGAGCGTCGTGGTTCATCCGGCGCTTCATCGAGATGCCGTGGGCGCAGCACCACGTGCTTGCGTTCCGATACGGGGGAGGCACTGGTGAAGACAGTCGCGGTGAGCGGGGCCTGTTCTCGCTGGGCGGTTTCCCGGATACTTCGTTGATCGAGCAGCTCATCAACTTCGAGCAACTCGGCGGAGTGGCACTGCGCGGCTACCCAGCATTCTCGATAGTCGGCGACCGCTTTCAGCTCATTCAGTCCGAGTACCGCTTCCCACTCACCCGCGTTTTGCGAGGACCCGGCACGGTGCCGGTGTTCTTCGACCGCCTCTACGGGCTAGTCTTCTTCGACTACGGCAACGCGTACTTCGGACCGCTCGACTTGAACGAGTTCCGCAAGGGCACTGGCGCTGAAATCATCATGGACTTCACGCTCGGGTATGTGCAGCCCTACTCGCTGCGGCTTGGCTTCGCGTACGGCTTGGATCAAGGCGGGGGTGCGCAGTTCTACGTGAACTTTGGTAGGCCCTTCTAAACGCCAGCTAGACTTCGAGGATGTCGGTCTCTTTTTTGCCGACGATTTCGTCGACCTTGTGGGTGCCGATTTTAACCTTCTCTTCGAGGTCTTTGCGCGCACGATCGGCGTCATCTTCACCGACTTCGCCCTCTTTCTGAAGGCTATCGATCATGTCTTTGGCGTCGTGCCGCGCCTTGCGAATCGCAACTTTGCAATCCTCGCCCGACTTGCGAGCGATCTTGACCAAATCTTTGCGGCGCTCCTCCGTCAGAGGAGGCATGGGGATGCGAATGATCTCTCCGTCGTTGGACGGGTTGAGGCCGAGCTGCGATTCCATGATCGCTTTCTCGATCGGCTGCATCTGGCTACGATCGAAGGGCTTGAGCACGATCATCCGCGCCTCGGGCACCGAGACCGACGCGAGTTGCTTCAACGGAGTCGGCGTCCCGTAGTAGTTGATCCGGAGCCCATCGAGGATGCCAGGGTTGGCGCGACCCGCGCGAATCTTGGCGAGATCACGCTTGAGCGACTCGTGTGCCTTGCCTATCGCCCCAACCAACTCTTCCAGTGTTTCAGCAAGCATCGGTTTCCTCGAATCAGAGTGGAGGTCAACCCTCCGCGGTCACTAGGCTACCGACGTCTTCGCCCATGACAACCCTTTTAATGTTGCCGGGCTCCGTGAGCTTGAAAACTCGAATGGGTAGATCGTTGTCGCGACATAGCGCCACCGCCGTCGCATCCATCACGCCGACGCGCTCCATCAGGAACCGATCGTAGCTCATTCGGCGAACCATCTTCGCATCGTCGTGCTGGACGGGGTCCTTGTCGTAGATGCCCTTGACCTTGGTGGCCTTGCATAGCGCATCGGCATGGATCTCCATGGCCCGAAGTGCCGCCGCGGTGTCGGTCGAAAAGTAGGGGTTGCCGGTGCCGGCGACGAAGATCACCACCCGCCCCTTCTCCAAGTGACGGACTGCTTTTCGACGGATGTACGGCTCGCACACGGCCTTGATCTCGAGCGCGCTCATGACGCGCGTGTCGACGCCGGCCTTCTCCAACCCATCCTGAAGGGCGATCCCGTTCACTACCGTGGCCAGCATGCCCATGTGGTCCGCGGCGGTGCGGTCCATCCCAGTGGCACTGCCCTTGAGCCCACGGAAGATGTTGCCGCCACCGATGACGATGCCGATCTGACATCCACTCGCCTGAACTTCGGCCAGCTCCTCACTGATGGCCTTCACGGTCTCGGGCTCGATGCTCATCCCAACAGGTCCGCCGGAAAGCACCTCACCCGAGAGCTTGAGTAATACCCGTGTGAGCTTGGCCCCGTTCGTCATGACTCAAGAGCCTCTTAGCGCTGCAGTCACGTCGGCCGCCAGGTCTGTCTTCTTTTTTTCGATTCCCTCGCCGAGCTCGTAGCGGGCAAAGCGGCGAACGTTGAGTTTCTCGCCGAGTTTCGCCGTGAGCGCCTCGAGCAGGTCACGAATCGTTTTGTCGTCATGCATGATCGACACCTGGTCGAGGAGGCAGGCCTCTCGCTTCCACTTCGCGAGCTTGCCCTCGATGATCTTCTCGATGGAAGCGGCCGGCTTCTCTTTGCCGGTGGCCTTGGCCTCTTCTTCGAGTTGTCCTCGGAAGATCGCGGTGCGCGCTAGAATCTCGTTCTCGGGGATGTCCTCTTCGCGCACGAAGAGCGGGTTCTCGGCGGCCACCTGCATGGCGGTCTCCTGGACGAACTGCTGAAAGTCGTCACCTCGGGCTACGAAGTCGGTCTGGCAGTTGACCTCGAGAAGGACCCCCACGCGACCTGCGCCGTGGATGTATGCATGGACGAGGCCGTCTCCAGCGATGGCGCCCGCCTTCTTGGCGACCTTGCTGAGACCCTTCTTCTGGATGATCTCGATCGCTTTCTCTTCGTCGCCTGCGGTCTCGCGAAGCGCATCGCGGCACGCCATCATACCCGCCCCGGTGCGGTCGCGAAGTGATTTGACCATGGATGCGCTAACGTCTGACATTATTCTTTTCCTTCGGGAGCTGCGGGCGCGGCGGCGGCACGCTTGCGAGCAAACTCGACCTGTACGCCCTCGGCAGAGGCAGCACCGGGCCCCTGAGCACCATCTTGCTGGAGGAAATCACGACGCTGCTGATTGCCTTCGATGCACGCGTCGGCGACACGGGAGGCAATGAGCTTGATCGACCGGATCGCGTCGTCGTTGCCGGGAATCACGAAGTCGATGAGGTCAGGATCACAGTTGGTGTCGGTGAGCGCAACAATCGGAATGTGGAGCTTGCGCGCCTCGTTGACCGCAATGTGCTCGTTGTGGGGATCGATGACGAAGAGCGCCGACGGGAGGCC
>CAYZDM010000318.1:0-4472 GCA_964476875.1 uncultured Sandaracinaceae bacterium
CGGCGATTGGCGGGGTCGTCGTCGGTTTAATCTACGCGAAACTGCTGATGGGCGATTCCTACGAGACGACAGTGACGTTGAGACATGAGGGCGATGCAACCGTCGAGACGGTTCCGCACGGGGCGGAGGGGATTGCGCTTGCTCCGGCCGCGGACGCTCTGATGAACCAATCGGTCCTACGCCAGATTCGCGAGGAACTCGGATTCGAAAGTAGCCTGACGAGCCTCGCTGATTGGATCGCGTACGAGAGCGATTACCGCACTGGGACGATGTCGTTTACGGTTTCCGGCGAGACCGGAGAAGAAGCCGCCGAGTACGCTAGGGTCGTCACGGACGTCTTCATGGACTACCATAAGGAGCGGCAGTCTCGCCGAATCGAGGCCAAGATTGCGCGCACGGACAAGCGAATCGGCGCGGCCGAAGGCGAGGCAGAAGATGCGCGCGCGCGGTACAACCAGTTCCGTGAGACGCATGGAATCGCCGATCTTTCGACGGAGCAGCAATCGATGGTCCAGTCGGCCGCCGGGCTCCGTGCAGACGGCGAGCTGATGGTGTCCGAGATCCGCGCGCTCGAGGCTCAAGTTGCGAGCTTTCGGGCGCAGCTCGCCAGCACCCCCAAGACAAACCGTCTATCAGACGGGACCTCCCCAGAGCGAGCCACATACAACGAACTGCGACAGCAGCTGGCGAGCGCGCGCGCCACGCTATCTCCAGCGCACCCACAGGTCCAGGCACTCGAGCAGCAGGTGGCGCAGTTAAGAGCTCAACTTCGCGCCGGTGGCGGAGGCGCTAGCTTGGGCGCTGGCCTCGTTGGGGTGAACAGCACGTACCAAGTGCTGATGGGACAACTCCGCGAAGCTGAGTCCAACTTGGCGGCCCTTAGAGTGCGTCGAAAAGGGCTCACTGAGATGGCGGGGAGGGCCCAGGGCCGTGTCGAAGCATTCTCCGACATCGAAGGGGAAGCGACGGCACTGCTGGCCGAAGTGAAGCTGAATGAGGCCCTAGTCGGCAAACTACGGGCGACCGACGCTGCGCTCGAAGACGCGCTGCGCGACCCCCCGAGCGGCTTCGTGGTGTTGGACCCAGGATCGGTGCCTGAGTTTCCGGTGGAGAACAAGATGAAGATGGTCTTCTTTATGGCCATCCCGACCCTGGCTGTGCTGCTGGCGTTGATTATCGTACTCCGACGTGAGTTTCGGGGGCTGTGGGTGCTCACACCTGCCGAGACCGCGTTCTGGGGCAACGGGCCAGTGCTCGCGACCTCCGGGTGGCCGAACGATCCTCTTGGCCTCGCCGAACTCGTCGCTGGGCTGGACGACGTCGTGCCGCATGCGAAGGGAAGCCTGCTGCTTGTCGGTGGGTCCCCCAACGAATCACGCGTCGCCAACGAGCTTGCGGACAGACTGCACGACGACTGGTTCGTGACCAGCGCGCGCGCCGCCGGTCCTGCCCCTACCAGCGCTCGACCGCAAGAGCCGGGCCCGCTGCAAACCCCTCCACCGTCTGGCCCCTACCCGATCCCAGGATCGGCCAGCAGCTCGGTGGCCCTGGCACGCCTTCCATCCTTTCCGCCGAATGACGCGATTCGGCTTGCGAGCCCCGGCGCCGATTTCCAGCTCGAGGCGTGGAATGGACCATACGAGAGTCAAGCTCTTCGACGTGCGGCCCGTATCGCAGACCGTGTCGTGATCATCGTGCGCTCCGGCGCGATGTCCGCGATTCAGCTCAACAGCATCCGAAACCGAATCGGCCGAAAGCGCGGAATCGGATACATTGTCGTCGGGCTCCCGGACGAGTTTTGCGCACTTCCGGATCGAGTGGGCGACGTCGCTAGCTTCTGGCGCGCGTGAGCTAGCGAAACAGCCGCTCGGTCTCCTTGCTCACCATGTTGACCGCAGCGCGGCGTGGCAGGATCCGGCTCAGCAGTGCGGATGCAAACCGATTGCGGCCACCCGATACGCCGCGCGGTCTCTGACCCAGATCGGCGAGCGCCTGCTCGGTGACATCATCGGGCTTCATCGGTTTGGCAAGACCGCCCGTCGGAATACGATCGGTCGACGACTCGTAGTTGGGCGTGAGGGTGGCGCCGGCCACGCATGCAAGGACATCCACACCGCGCTGCTGAAGCTCATACCAGAGCCCCTCCGCAAGCACCATGTCGTACGCCTTGGTGGCGGCGTAGTTGGCCACCATCGCGGTGCCCTGAAAACCACTCATCGAAGACATCAAAATGATGCCGCCCTTCCCTCGCGCGACGAAGCGTCGTCCGAAATAGTGGGACAGGCGAAGCGGGCCATAGACGTTGACGTCGACTGCCTTGAGGTGCTCTTCGACATCGACATCGAGGAAGGCGCCGATGGGAGAGTAGGCGGCATTGTAGATCAGCAAGCCGATATCCAGGGCTTCCGTGGCGGCGCTCATTCCGCTGACCGCGTCCGGAGCCCCGAGGTCCAAGGGCTGCACCTTAACCTCGATGCCATGTGTTCGTCGAAGTTCGTCGGCGAGCTCCTCGAGGGGGGCGGCACGGCGCGCGACCAGCACCAAGTTCATCCCTCGCGCGGCGAGCTTCTTCGAGAACGACGCGCCGATCCCTTCGGACGCGCCGGCGACCACCGCCCACGGACCGTACCGCTTGACGAAATCAGTCATTCACGCAGGCTCGGTGAACGGTGTCTCGTTGCTGTACATCCGCTTGATGACGTAGAGCGGCGCGAGGAACCAAGGGGCGTTCAGCGCCAAGACGAAAAGCGGCGCCGGCGTCGAGTGCGGACCCATGAACTCCTCCCCGAGGATGATCGTGACGTTGGTCAGCATCACGGAAGCCCAGATGATGCTCGGGATGCGGATCCAGTTCTTGCCTTTCGTCCATGCGTAGATCGCGAAGACGTAGAACGGTCCGAAGAACAAGGAATCGATCCAAATCGTCATCCGCCACCAAACAGGGCGCGCGATCAAAACCGGGTCGTATGTGTGCCCATACTGATGAATGATGTCGACCCAGAATCTGGGCGGCCACAGGGGGTATTCCCAATCGCCACTGATGTCGGGCAGCACGATCTGTTCGACGTCCACGATGTAGGTGATGAGTAGAATGTTGATCCAGAAATAGACCAAAACAACGATGTCGCCCTTACGGCGAGACAGGGGAATGACGCGCTCCATGAATACCCTCGGTTGGCGAAGTTCCGGCGAGGGTACTCGGCAAGCGCGAAAAATCTACCGCAAATCCCCAGAAGGCAGCTGGCTTTGCGGGAGAAACCCACGCTCGACCATGAACCGCGCCATCTCGGTCAGATACGCGCCGCGGTCCATGTGGATGATGTGACTCCCAGGAAACCAATGAATCCTGCAGCGGTCCCAATGATCCCACAGGATTCGCGAGTGCTTCGGAGGGGCGAGGCGGTCCCCCACGCCTCCGACGATCATCAAGCGCTCTGGCGGTAGCACCGGGGCATAGGTGAGTGGACAGCTCACCGCGACCATCCGTCTCACGTCCGCGAAGTCCATGCCGGTGGTGGCCAGCGCTCCGCGGAGTAGGAGACCGATCGGCTGCCACTCGAGCACAAGGTCGGCCAGACTGACCACAGGGACGTTCGGAATCGCGAACGCCAGTCGATCCTCCACGCTCGCCAGCATGGCGGCGGTGAAGCCCCCAAGGCTCAGTCCAGTCACTCCGATTTGCTCGGCTCCTCGCTCGCGCTGCAGCCAGTCGAAGAGGATCCGAAAATCGAACACCGACTGAGCAACCGCTTCGTTTAGTCGTGACGACCCACCGGCGAAATAACCGTGACCCGAGAATGGAGAGAAGCGAGTTTGCCGAGGCCCGTGAAACGGGAGCGTAAACAACACGACGTTGCAACCCATTCGATAGAACCATGGGAGCGCGAAGAACCACTCATTGATCAGGTACCAATCGGCCGTGAACCCATGGATGGCCACGATGGTTGGACGTGGCTCGTCGCCCCTATGTCGGAGCATCCGTGCATGCGCGACTCGATTGGCCTTGTGCTTCAAGTAGGGTTTGTGCTGACGTGGGTTGACTGGTTGGAACGGGCTATCGAAGCTCAGCGCTTCACACGTGCCGTCGTCGGGCTCGAATCGGGGCAGCCAACGACCCTTCTTCGACCGCACACGCACGCCGGATGGTGGCGTCGCGAAGAAGCGCGTGGCGTCGGCGGACTCGGCGATCTCCCCGTACAGTTCCGTATCGCGCATCGCCTTGCGCAGCTCGATCGGATTGTACCCAAGCGGCAACGCCATGCTGGAGATCATCGAGGCCCCCGCGGTGCGCAACACCATGTCAACGCTCGCGGTCGCGCCTACGCGAAGACGGTCGTACAACGCGAGTTCGAATCCCTCGGGGCGGCGCGCGAAATCGCTCTCGAGCTCTTCCCACCAGTGTCCTCTCGCGAGGAGCGACGGCGCCCGGGCACATGATTCGTGCGCGATCCGGGACACGATGGAGGAATGGT
>CAYZDM010000319.1:0-4455 GCA_964476875.1 uncultured Sandaracinaceae bacterium
GATCCGGTCGCGGGTCACATACCGGGGGCGCACAATCTCTACTGGCAGTCACAACTCGATGCCAACGGTGGGTTCGAAACGAGGTCCGTGCTGCGCGACCGCTACGCGAGCATCATGGATGACGTGCCGCCCGAGCGCGTCATTTGCTACTGCGGCTCCGGCGTCACCGCGTGCCACCTGCTGCTGACCATGGAGGCATGCGGCTTGTCGGGTGCGCATCTCTACGTCGGATCATGGAGTGAGTGGTGCAGGCAAGAACGGCCTCGCGATCCCGCCTGACTCGAGTAGTCGCGCGCGCCACTGAAGATGCTATTTGCAGCAAGTGACCGACGCGGTTTGGGAATTCCCAGTGACCTTGCCTCGCAACGCCTTCACGGCGCTGGAGGTTCCTCGTGCCGGTGACATCTGGCGCCTGTGCCAGGACGTCGCGACACTCGCCTCGATAAGCGCCGGGTATCCGCCTTCGCGCTTCCATAGGGAGAAGGTCGCGTTCATCGTCTACAAGATGATCGTCCTGCACGATGAAGACACTCCCTACGGCGCTACGCTCGACGCGCAGACCTGGGTTTCCCGGCTCCGTCGTCGAACGCTTTGCACTCGCGAGGTACGGATACGCGCTGGCGGGAAGAGGGTCGCGGCGGCTACCCAAGAGTGGGTTCACGTCGATGGTGAAACGCTCAAACCGAAGCAGGGCTCGTTGGAAGCGGCTGCCGCGTTCCCCGAAACCACCGTCGAGCCGTCGGTGAAGATGCCGGCGTTCGAGGAACTGGCTGGCGCCGAGGACGAGTTTGCGTTCGATATGTGGCAGACGTGGTCGGACCCCTTGGCCCACGCGAACCATCCTGCGTATATCGATTGGTGTGACGAGGCGACCAGCAGACGAATGGTCGCCGTTGGCATCGACCCCGTGCGACTCCATCCGGTCGCCGAACAGGTTGCATTCCGCAGCTCCGTGTTGCCCGGTGAGCGGGTGACCATTCGGACTCGAAGGCTCGGCACAATCGGGGGCAACACAGTGGTGCTGTCTCATCACTTGGCGACCGACCGAGGTCCGGCGGCCGATGCGACGAGCGTCCGAACCCTTGCGGGCGGCGACGGCGAGGCGTTGATCTCGGCTTGGGACTGACATGTGCACGATTATTGTTCGTCACCGGATGGATGATTGGTGCTCGACGATCATCGCGTCGAACCGCGATGAATTTTACGACCGCGCGGCGTCCGCCCCAAGAGTGTTGAACTCGGATCCGCGAATCGTAGGTGGTCGTGACGAGCAGGAAGGTGGGACGTGGTTTGGGCTCACCTCCACGGGTGTGTTCGTCGGCCTAACCAACCAGCGAACCTTCGGAACGCGGGACAACTCGCTTCGGTCGCGCGGGGGGCTGGTACTCGAGGCGCTTCAGACGGGATCGCTCGCAGGCGTGAACCGCTATCTGGGCCAACTCGACGCAAGGCACTACAACGAGTTCAACCTGCTTTTTGGCGACGGCGACCAAGTCTGTGCGGCGTACGGTAGGCGAGACGCGGCGCACATCGAGATAGAAACACTGGGAGAGGGCGTTCACGTGCTGTGCAACGATCGCCTCGGTTCCCCCGAGTTTCCCAAGGCGGACAAGGCGCGGGCGCGAATCGTAGCGCTCCCGTCGGGTTCCTGGACGCAGCTCAAGGAGGGCCTCGTCGACGTGCTCGCGGACGGTTCGCTGCCGGACCCAGCAGACGTTCCGCCGCTTCCGCCCGGGGCACCGTTCGATCCCGAAGTCGCGCGCTACCTGCAGGCCATCTACGTGCGGACGCCTGTGTACGGGACCGTTTCGTCAACGCTCGCCGCCGTGAGCCCGGGCCGCGTCGACCAGTATCAGTTCACCGAGCGCTCGCCGTCGACCGAGGGATTCGAAGACCTCGTCACGCTGACGCGCGGCGATGAATGAAGTCGACGATGGACTCCGCGGCGGTATCTAGGTGTCGTTCGAGCGTGTGCCCGCTCTTCTTCCGTGGCTTGAACGAGTGGTCCCCATCCTCCATCCAGATCACCTCAATCGCCGACGATAGCGAATAGGCCGCCACCTCTTCCGCGTTGCCAAGCCGGTCGCGCGTCCCCTGTACGATGAGGGTAGGGGTCTCAAGAGCCTCGAGGTGCGCAGTGCGCAGCCGTTCCGGCTTCCCCGGCGGGTGAAACGGGTAGCCGAGACAGACGACGCCGGCGACCGCCAGCTCGTCCGCAATCATTGACGCCATTCGCCCGCCCATCGATTTACCTCCGATGACGAGCTCATTGGCAGGCCCCACGAGTTCCACGACTTCCTTGAAACGCTCAACGAGCTTCGGTGCCCGATCCGGCCCACGCCGCCGCCCATCCTCTCGCCGCTTCGACATGTACTCGAACTCGAAGCGAATGACTTCAATCCCCGCCCCGGCGACCCGCTCGGCCACCGCATCCATGAACGGCGAATCCATCGGCGCCCCGGCGCCATGAGCAAGAACGAGCCGCGGCCTAGAAAACACCCCATCCCGAAGCACCTCCACCACCGCCCCCTCTTACCCCGCCCACCAAAAAGGGGACAGTCCCCTCTTCGAAGGGGTTAGTTTCCGACGCCGAACATAGGGCTAGGGGCAGGCACCTTGCTGCTTCACTGAAACGCCTGCCGCTTTGGCGGAACAAGCGTTTGCGTACGTCTTGCTGTCGCAGCCACAGACTGGGTTGTAGTCCGCCGTGCATGCCTGTGGCCTAGGTTGACACTTGCCCGGTTTGTCGGTTGCTCCGCACTTGGCGGCCGGTGGGAACTGGCAGAAAAGGCCTGTGGCGCAGCGGCTTGCTCCTTGGACTCCGCACTTGGCGCCAGCCGCCCCCGCTGCCGCTTGCGCGGCGTCCTGACATAGGCCGCGATGGCGGATCGAGACGCCATGTGAATAAGCGACACAATCGTTGCTGTAGTTGCGCGCATCGCAGCCGCACACGGGTGCCCATTCTTTGGTGCAGGTCGTGGGCTGTTGGGTGCACTCGCCGGGCCCTGAGACCTCGCCGCAGTACTGCACCTCGTCGTATCGACAGAACAGGCCGGTTTGACAAGAAGTCGCAGCGCCGCCGGGACCGCAGCTGCCGGCCGGACCTGCCGCCACGGCTGTACTCGGACACTCGCCGGCTGTTCGCGGTGACACGCCGTGCGAGTGCGCCACGCAGATGTTGAGATAGGTGCGTCCGTCACACCCGCAGATCGGACTGTAGTCCTTGGTGCACGTCGATGGCATTGGAAAGCACGCGCCTTGGCCGCCAGCTTCACCGCACTCCGCGCTCGGGCCGTAGTGACATACGAAACCCGCCTCGCACGTCGCGCCGGCGGCACGGCTGCAGGTCCCGCCAGGCCGATCGGGGTATCGCGATTGCTCGCCGTCCTTTGCGCATGAAGCCAACGGCCCGAAGGTCAGAAACAGACCCAAACACAAGACCCACATCGGAAGTCGCGACATGCCCTCGTAGGTATCCCCGAAGGGCGACGCTGGCAAGTCGCTTCAGTCTGCCGGAAGCGCGTCGACGATCTTTGGGACCCACTGTCCCGCCGTACCGGAGAGAAACACGCCATGGCCGGTCCGCTCGACGAGTGCGCTAAACGGGTTGGGCTCCGGATTGACGACCAGCATCGGAACCCCACGCTGAGACGCGATCGTCCCGATGTGCATTGGTAGCGAGGTGGCTCCCGTCGTTCCAACCACAATCAGTAAGGTTGCGTGCCTCGCCGCCTCGATAGAGCTCTCGAAGCGGAAATTAGGTTCGTCATAGCTCTCGTCGAACCAAAGCACGTGGGGTCGTCCCGGGGCGCCGCACCCTGGGCATTGAAGCTGGTGAAGCTCCAGCTCGGTCACCGCGCGACCCTTCTCCCATTCGACGTCGATCCCATTCGGAATCGGCACCGGGGCAGGGAGGCACTCGCGGGTGCATCGCATGAAGTCGATGTTCCCGTGGATCTGGTACGTGCGGTCCAACGAGTTCCCAGCTCGGAGGTGGAGCCCGTCGACGTTCTGCGTGACCAGCAGAAAGCGTTCGGCAGCGCGCTGCTCGGCTTTGGCCAGGGCACGATGCGCCGCGTTCGGTTCCGCGGCCCTGCAGACACTGCGCCGATACAGATACCAAGCCCAAACCTCCTCGGGCATCTCGGAGAATGTGGAGCGGGTCGCCATCTCCTCGGGCTGGTAGTTGCGCGACCCCACCTTCCAGTAGCCCTCTTTTCCGCGGAACGTCGGGATGCCACTCTCGGCGGAGACGCCGGCCCCCGTGAGCCAGACGACGAGGCGCTGCGGCTGATTCAGCAGTTGTCTCACGGAATCTTCGAGCACGGGCACTAGGTAGTGAAAACCCGGCGGTGCGTCGAACGAAAAAGGGGTCAGACCCCTTTTTCAAAGGGTTAATTGCGACAGTGCCAGCGACAGTGCCAGCGACAGTGCCAGCGACAGTGCCAGCGACAG
>CAYZDM010000320.1:0-4418 GCA_964476875.1 uncultured Sandaracinaceae bacterium
ACCGAGAAGCGGCTGGTGCTTGGGCTCGTGTCGGCTGACGTAGTTCGGGTGAATCGCGTGGGCCATGTCGGCCGAGATCAGGAACGATCGCGCGATGGCGCGAAGATAGTTCTCGATCACGTCGCCGCTGAGTCGCTGCAGGCAGTTTCGTAGGAAGTTCGAGGCAGCCCCCTGTGCGCTGCGACTCCCCACCTCTTCGTGGTCGTACAGGACAATGCCGCGGGTAAGGTCGGCGTTGGTCGCGGCGTTCGTGAGCGCGGTCAGGGCGGCGTGGCAGCTCGCGAGGTTGTCGAGGCGTGCCGCGTGAATGAACTCCCGGTCGATTCCACTGCGGGTGGCCGGCTGCACGTCGTACGCCATCAAGTCCCAGGCCACAATGTCGTCCTTGGCAACGTCACCGAACTCGGTGGCGAGGAGCGCGCGAAGGCTGAGCCCGTCGAGGTTGTGGAGCGTCGCGATGGGCGCCATGTGCTCCTGTGCGTTCAGCTTGAGGCCCTCTACGTTGACGCTCTTGTCGAGGTGAATGGCGAGGGACGGGACCCGGAGCAACTCACGACCGAAGTCGACGAGCCGCGCGCTTCCGTCAGCGAGCAGCGCGCGGCCGGCGAGCGATAGGTCGCGGTCGAGCCAGGTGTGTAGCAGGACGCCGCCGTAGGGCTCGACGCCCAGTTGTCCGTACCCCGCCTGCTTGAGTTCGGCATTGGGTTTGACCCGCAGGTTCGGCGAATCGGTGTGGGCGCCGATCAGGTGAAACCCCGCATCCCGGGGGGGCGCGCCGCCCATGTGAAATGCTGCCAGCGAACCGCCGCCGCGGACGATGTAGACTTTGTCGCCGGCTTTGACGTCCCAGGGCTCGGCTTCGTCGAGGGCGCGATATCCGTTCTCTTCGAGCCGGGTGACGGTCTCGGCGACGGCGTGAAATGGCGTGGGGGAGGCGTCGATGTATTCGAGAAGATCTTGGACTGGCACGTGACTCCCCTACTTGGCCAGCGAGCGTACGCCGGCTCGATGCACTTTACCCGGCAGCTCGCGCCCGACAATGGCCTCCGCGACCTGGCCGGCTTCCCACAGCTTCTCGAGGTCGATTCCAGTCTCGATTCCCATTCCCTGGAGGGTGTAGACCAGATCTTCGGTGGCGAGGTTGCCTGCCGCCCCGGGCGCGTACGGACACCCTCCGAGCCCTGCGACCGAGGCGTCGAACGTCGTCACACCCGATTGAAGACCGATAAGCACGTTCGCGAGCGCGGTGCCCCGTGTGTCGTGCAGGTGCAATGCGATCTGCTCGGACGGCAGCTCGGCCATGAACAGATCTACGATCCGTTGAGTTTGAACCGGAGTGCCGACCCCGATCGTATCGCCCAGCGAGATCTGATAGCAGCCTGCGTCGAGGAGGTGCTTGGCCAGCTCCAGGCCTCGCGCCGGGTCGACCTCCCCTTCGTAGGGGCACCCCCACATCGTCGAGACGTACCCGCGCACCGTCAGACCCTGCTCGACCGCGGGCCCAATGACTGGCTCAAACGCCTTCAGGGTCTGGGCGATCGTCTTGTTGACGTTCTTGGCGTTGTGCGTCTCGCTGGCGCTCACGAACACGGCGATCTCATCCACCCGGGCGGCGATCGCACGCTGCAGGCCCCGGGCATTGGGGCAGAGGCCCGCATAGGTGACGCCGGGCCGACGGCCGATCATTCGGCAGACCTCGTCTGCGTCGGCCATTTGAGGGACCCATTTGGGCGCCACGAAGCTGCCGACTTCGATTCGGCTGACGCCGGCATCGAGCAGGGCGTCGATCATTCGGACTTTGGCGTGGGTTGCCACCTGGGCGCTCTCGTTCTGTAGGCCGTCCCTAGGGGACACCTCATAGACGTCGACACGGGCAGGAAGCGTGGGGGCAGGGGCCATATGCTCCATCTACAGCGCCTGGGGCCTTCTGAAAAGCCGGGGACCACCGTGGCAGAAATCGAATCGGAGTCGCCGCAGATGCCTAGCCCCGAGCCCGGATTTGATAGATACTCCGCCCGCGATGGCGACTCTGACTGCTTTGCTGCTTACCGCGCCGCTGTTCGGCATGACCCTCCACATCGACCCCTCGATGCTCGAAGCCCCCGCCGTGATGGTCGACCCAGGGGTCTTCATCGCGGTTGAAGTGTCTACGGAGCTGGATGAGCCCAAGGGGCCGACCACTGCAGATCTGATTCGGAAGCGCAACAAGATCAAGAAGGTCCACAAATGGTTCGGGATCAGCACTTGGTCGCTGATGACCCTGTCGGTCGTCTCGGGCTTCATCCAGTTCTACAACCAATACGGCTGGTGGAAGAGCCAGTCGACCAATCCCTGCGTCCAGGGCGACGCGATCTTCACCCAGAAAGCGTGCAGTGGCGTGCCCACGCCGCATCTGGTCCTCAATTCACTCACCTCGGCGGCCTACTTCACCACGTTTGGGCTTTCATTCGCGATGCCTGATCCCCTCAAGGTCAGCGAGGGCAACAGCGATTTCGCCAGAAAGCTCCGGACGCACAAAGTCCTCCGATGGGTGACCTTCGCAGGGATGCTCGCTCAGATCGGCCTCGGGATCGCCTCGGCCAACTCCGAGTGGTTCGGCCTGGACCGGGCCAACGACTACAAAGCGCTTCGCGGGATCGCGACCGCGCACATGGCCGTCAGTCTGGTGACCTACGGGGCCATGACTTGGGCCGGCGCCATCATGGTCTTCTGAGAGCGATCTCACGAAACTCCGGAATTTCTTAGAATTCGGAGCTTGCCGATACAATCGCCCCGCCGCTAACATCTAAGGCGCCTGCGCATGGGGAGCTTAGGGCGCAGGATCCTTTTGCTTTTGGGGGTTTCATGAGATCACCGAGGGGTGCAAAAATCCTTTCGAGTCAGCGAGATCGATCACAGATGTCCGAGCTGACGGTGGCCAACTACCTCGGGCTCTTGCTGGAGGACCCGTACGACGCGCAGCTCGTTGATGGACTGCGCGAGTTGTTGAAAAGTCCGGAGCCCGCGAATGACGGGACAGACCCACTGCGCATGCTCGAGGCGGCACGTGGTGGGCATGAGAGACGTGGAGAGTTCCTCGCTGCATCGTGGTTGATGGAGCTCGAGTCCGAACTGCTGAGCGACGACCCTGAGTTCCAAAAGGTGCTCGTCAAGGAGTTGGGTCGCGTGCGGCGCGACGAGTTGATGGACGACCAGGGGGCGCTCGTGGCGTACTCGCGTCTCGGCGGGATCGACTCCGACGATCCGGAGGTCGCGCAGGCGGCCGATCAGATTCAACAGGTCGAAGAGAAGTGGGCCGAGCTTGCCCGCCGCTTCATCGAAGAGGCCCGTGACGCTGCCGATCCCCGTCTGAAGACCTCTTTGCTGACACGCGCAGCTTCGCTGATGTGGCAGTACGGTGGCGACGCGACGGTTGAAGAAACCGACGCGATCTTCGACGAGGCGCTCGCGGCCGATCCCTCCCACATGTGCACCGCGCGTCAGTACGCGCTGAGTCTACGCGCTCGTGGTCGATGGGAGGACGTTGTTTCGGTGTTCGTTCGTGCGGCCACAGCGGCGCGCACTCGGGAAGAAAAGGCGAGCGCGTGGCTTCAAGCTGCGCGTGTACGCCTTCGTTCGCTTCAAGACACGGAGGGTGCGGCGGAAGCGTACCGTCGGGTTCTGGAATTCGCGCCCACCGACGACGAGGCGCTCGGCGCGCTGGTGCAGCATTTCACCGGGCTCGAAGCGTGGGACGACTTGGCCGCGATGTATGAAAGCGCGCTGCGATCCCGGCAGTCACTCGAGGCCGAGAAGGGCATGCTGCTTCAGCTCGCGATGGTTCACTGGCGCTTCCGGGACGACTCGGATGCCGCCGAGCCGTTCTTCGCGAGGCTCAGAAAAGTCGACGCTGCCCACCCCGGCATGCTGGATTTCTATCGCGCGAGGATTGGGGACGACGACCCCGAGGACCGCCTGCTGACAATTCTCGGGGACGCGCTTCGCACGACGACCGACCCTGAAAGCCAGCTCACCTTGGCCCGAGAGCTTGGGCATCGTGCGCAGAAAGCCGACCGTCCGGAGCGAGCGTTGGAAGCCTGGAAGCTCGTGGAGCGCTTGGCGCCCGGCGACCTCGATTCGAGGGCCGCCCTTCAGCAGCTCTACCAACACAGTGGCAAATGGAACGCCCTCTCCGAATCGATTCGAGGCGAGCTCGAAGCGCTGTCGACGGATGCCAACGAAGAAAAACTGCGACTCCTTCGAGATTTGATTCCTATCTATCGAGATGCTCTGCAACTCGATTCGATGCTCATCCAGGTCTATGGAGAGATTCTCTCCTTGTCCCCGTACGACGTCGAAGCGCTCGCCTCGCTGTCCCAGCTTTACGAGGAGGCAGGGCGCTGGAACGAGTTGATCCACGTTCTCGACCGGCAGGCCGA
>CAYZDM010000321.1:0-4405 GCA_964476875.1 uncultured Sandaracinaceae bacterium
GCGCCGCGTCGAAGATCCCGTCTGTGTCTGCGACGGCCCTAGGCAACCTCGCTTGGCGGGTACAGATCCGGTGATCGCCGTACTTGATCTTCAGGGTGACCACCTGTCCCCATAGACCCTTGTTGACGAGGCGGTCCGCCACCTGCATCGATTGCCTCAGTATCGGCTTCAGCAGTGCGTCGGCCGTGGTGAGATCGTGCTCGAACGTGCTCTCGGTGCCAAGGCTCTTCGGCGGTGAGCCCACGACCACGGGTCGCTCGTCGAGCCCCCGGGCTAGATCTCGCGCGATGGGCCCCCAACTACCCAGCAACTGCTCGAGCGTTCCGACATCGGCTCGCGCGAGGTCCCCGATGGTCTGAAGACCGGCCGCGCGAAGCTTCACCCTCGCCTTCGGCCCCACCCGCCACATCCGCTCCAACGGAAGCGGCGCGAGAAACTCTGCTGCAGCGTCGCCGGGGACGACTGTAAGTCCGTCGGGCTTTTCGAGGTCGCTGGCGATTTTGGCGACGAATTTATTGGAGGCGACCCCGGCCGATCCGGTCAGACCGATCTCCGAGCGAACATCCTGCTTGATGCGACTTGCGATCTCCGGCCCGTCCCCAAAGAGCGCGCGGCTGCCTGTCACATCGAGGAATGCCTCATCGACAGACAGGCCTTCGACCAGCGGGGTGTAACGTCGAAAGACCTCGAAAATTAGGCCGCTGAGCTCCGAATAGCGGCTGCGGCGGGGCGGTACCACGATCGCCTCGGGACAGCGGCGCAATGCCTCGACCATCGACATGGCCGACCCGACACCCGAAGGGCGCGCCTCATATGACGCCGCAGTCACGACGCCCCTACGCGAGCGGGCGCCAACAAGCACCGGTTTCCCACGCAGATTCGGGTTGTCCAGTTGCTCCACGGACGCGAAAAACGCGTCCATGTCGAAATGGATGACTGTACGCATGTGCTCTTTTGCGACCCTACCGCAACAAGTCTTGATCGCCAGCGCGATCAAACGTACCGTCCGACGCTATGGCGGAACCGGGTGATGCGAACCCTTATGAGGGTCGGTTTGGAATGCTCCGACGGATAGACGACTGGATCTTTCACGTCGAAATGGGGGTTCTCTGGAGCTTCTTGGGGATATCGGGGGTGATGGTCTTTCTCGACGTTGTGTATCGGCGTCTGGCCGCACCGGATAGCAAGATCGCGGAACTCGTCACTCGTATTTTCGGGATCGAGAATCCCGAAACGGTGGCAAGCCTCAGGACGATGGCCCCGATCGCCAGCGCGGTCGTGGGCGTCGGCCTCGTCTACTTCGCTTTCTGGACCGCAGAGGAACACGCCTCTGAGCCAGGAAAGCAATCGCGCATCAAGCCAGTCATCGAAGCCGCTCTCGCATCCGCCGGCTTAGGCCTACTGGGTTGGATCATGCTCCAGCCCGACGTTCAGTCACGATGGTTCTACCTGCTGCTCTACTCGCTCTGCGCCCTGAGCTGGTTGTTCTCGCTACTGCGCGAGCGCGCTTCAGGATGGGTTGGGAAGCTCGTCGCCTTCGGTGTCGTCACCGCGGTGTACATCTATATCACCCTCAACTATTTCCCGGACGGCTATAGCTGGTCCAAGGAACTCTCGCTGATCATGCTCCTCTGGGTGGGTTTCCTCGGCGCGAGCGTGTGTGCTCACGAAGGCAAGCACATTCAAGTGGGCGCACTCAAGCGAGTGGTCCCGCCATCGATGGCAAAATGGACAGACGCAATCGGCTTCGTCACCACAGCCGGCTTCTGCTTCTTCATGGCCGCACTCGGCTACGAGTACGCGAAGGAAGCCATCCAGCTCGAGGGTCGGTTCGAACAAACCAACATCCCAGACTGGGTGGCCACGATCGCGGTCCCCGCCGCCTTCTTGATGACGACGATTCGCTACGTCGCCGCAGCGTTTAGCTCCATCATGGGTGGCTCGTACGGCGCAGCCCCCGAAGACGCAGCCATTGCCGCCGCGGCCGCCGCGAAGACCGCCAAGCAGGGAGCTGAAGGATGAGTGCCGTTCGCGAGCGGAAGCTGCCCTTCCTCATCATGGTCACGATCGTCGTGTTCCTGCCGTTTCTCGGCAAGGGCGGGATGCTCGCATCGGCCATCATCGCCGCGGCGCTCGTAGGCTCGCCGCTATTCGTGCTGATCGGAGTGGCCACCCTCGGCAGCCTCTTCCTTTGGAGTGGTTTCACACAGATCAACCAATACACGATCGTCATCGAGGGCATCCGCAGCCTGGCGGATAGCCCCACCCTGCTTGCCATTCCGTTCTTCATCATGAGCGGCGCGGTCATGAGCAGGGGTCACATCAGTCGGCGCCTGATCGAGTTCGCGCACGCATTCATTGGATGGGTCCCTGGTGGCATGGCCATGAGCGGCGTCCTCGCATGCATGCTCTTCGCCGCAATCAGTGGGTCGAGCCCGGCCACCGTCGTCGCGATCGGCACCATGATGGGGCCCGCCCTCATTGCGGAGGGCTACCGGGAGCGGTTCTCGCACGGCCTGCTGACATCCGCTGGCTCGCTCGGCATTCTGATTCCGCCTTCGATTCCGATGATCGTATACCCCATCGTCAACCAGACGGCGGTGATCGAGGTCGAGCGCCTGTTCGCTTCCGGCTTTGGTCCTGGTCTCTTGATGGGCTCGATTCTGATCGGCTACTCCTTCTACCAGGGCATCGTCGACAAGGTCCCCACTTCGCCGTTCAAGCTCAGGAAGCTCATCGCCGCGACGCGGGACGGTTTCTGGGCGCTGATGTTCCCGATCCTGATACTCGGTGGCATCTACGGCGGCATTTTCAACGCGGTGGAAGCCGCTGCCGTCAGCGTCGCCTATGCGGTCGTAGTCGAGGTATGGCTGCACCGCGCGCTCAAGCTCAAGGCCATCCCAGCCATCTTTGGCGAGACGGGTGTGTTCCTTGGTTCATTCCTGGTGATCATGGTCATGGCGCTCGCGCTGGGCGAGTTCTTCGAGAAGGAAGAAATCCCGGCCCTCATGGTCGAGTGGATTCAGGGCAAGGATCTCCAGTACTGGCAGTTCCTCGTGTTGCTCAACGTCATCCTCCTCGCGGTAGGTATGATGATGGACATCCTGAGCGCAATGTTCGTGTTCGTTCCGCTGCTGGCACCGATCGCGGCGTCGATGGGCGTCGACCCGATGCACTTCGGCATCATTTTCATCGTGAACTTGGAGATTGGCTACCTCACCCCACCGGTCGGACTGAACCTCTTCGTAGCGAGCGCGCTCTATGAGAAGGGCCTAGGCCACGTCATCCGAAGCGTCGCGCCTTTCGTGGGGCTGATGTTGATCGGCTTGGGTATCATCACCTGGTACCCACAGGTGTCGGTCGGTCTCGGGAACGTGATCATGGGCGGCGATCCGAACGCCATGATCGACGAGGACGGCGACGGTGAACCCGACGAGGGCACCGAGAGCCGCGGCATGCCCACCATGGAAGAAATGATGCGTGAGGCCATGGAGGCCGACGAGGACGAAGAAGAACTCGAAGAGGAAGGCGTCGAGGGCGAAGAGCTCGAAGACGAAGAGATCGAGGAGCTTCTAGAAGTCCAGGAAGCGCCGGAGCCCGAAGACGAGGACTGAGGACCGAGCGCGGCTGCGCCTGGCGGGTGGCCGTGATAGGGTCACTCGCTCGATGGCGTACACCGTTCTCGCAAGGAAATACCGTCCGCAGAGCTTCGAAGATCTCGTCGGTCAGGAGCATGTCGCGCGGACGCTCGCCAACGCGATTCACGCCGATCGGGTCGCCCACGCGTTCTTGTTCACCGGGGTTCGTGGCGTCGGAAAAACCACGACGGCGCGTCTGCTCGCCAAGGCGCTGAACTGCGAGAAGGGCCCTACCCCGACGCCTTGCAACGAGTGCGGCCCGTGCGTCGAGGTCACCGCGGGGATCGACGTCGACGTTCAGGAGATCGACGGCGCGTCCAACAACAGCGTCGAGGACGTCCGACGGCTGCAAGAGTCACTTCCGTACCGACCCCAACGAGACCGCTACAAGATCGTGATCGTCGACGAGGTCCACATGCTGTCGGCAGGCGCCTTCAACGCGTTCTTGAAGACCCTCGAAGAACCGCCGGACCACGTGAAGTTCATATTCGCGACCACCGAGGGCCACAAGGTGCCGGTGACGATCCGATCGCGATGCCAGCAGTACGACTTCCGCTTGATCCCGCACCGCCTGATCGCCGAGCGCGTTCGCGCGATTCTCGACGCGGAGTCGCTCTCTGCGGACGACGAGGCGATCTCGGTAGTGGCTCGCGAGGCCGCCGGGTCGATGCGCGACGCCTTGACGTTGCTCGACCAACTCGTCGCGGTCTCCGACGACCGAATCACAGCGGACACGGTAGCGGCGAGTCTCGGGATTGCGGCTCGGG
>CAYZDM010000322.1:0-4389 GCA_964476875.1 uncultured Sandaracinaceae bacterium
CCCGCCAAAGCAAGACGCTCCTGGTTGAGGAAACTACGTTCGAAGCGCTCGGCCAACGCCGGGTGGACGCGGGCGTCGTCGATGCCACCAAGCACGCGCGCCGCTCGTGCTACCAGGTCCCCGCGTTCGGACTCGACCAGGGAGATGAGGGCTGCGACCAGGCGGGGATCAGTGGCGTATCGCAGAGACGCGATCAGTCCGATTCTAGACTCTAGCGGTACCGCGCCGTCGCTTCCCTCGATGATCGCAGTGACGTGTCGGACGACGACATCGGTGAGTTCGGACATGCGCATCAGCAAAATCGCGCGCTCGTCTCCCGGTAGAAGGTGGATCGGCTCGACGTCCGACTGACCGTCCCAGAACGCCCGAACCGCTTCCTCGACGCGCTCCGCGAGGCGCTTCCATTGATCATGCTCCTGACGGGCTTGGCGACCTTGTGCGCCCGGGAGCTCGGCGCGCGCCTGGGCCAGTTCGTGTCCAAGCTCGACATCGCGCAGCGCAGCAATGGTTTGGATGGCCTGGCGAACCGCATCGGTGTGGAGCAGCCGGCGGTCGCGAAGTCGGTCACGGAGGCGTTCGAGCGCAGCACGGCGTTGGCGTCGCGATCCCGCGCGAAGAACAGCGAGGATCGTCGGCAGATCATCGATGCGATCCACTGAAAGCTCTGCAGTGCCACTAGTGCTCAGGCGACCCAAGAACGAGGGGTCTACCGTGACTTCGGTCGGTGGCCGGACCGACGGATGGCGCGCGGCCTCGGGGTGAATGCTTTGCGTCCCCATCTCATCGAGATCGCGCGCTGCGATCAGCCGAACCAGCGCACGTGCTACCTCGCGATCGTCAGCGTCCGCTGGGCACCCGAGCGCCTCGCGCGGGTCCGCGTAATCATCGCTGGCGATCCCCTCGCGAAGGCATCGTTCGAGCGTATCCAAATCGACATCCGGGTTGTGCGCCACGTTACTGGTTTAAGGATAGACAGCTGAGGGCCCGACCCCCAATACGGCCTGCATTCTTCTGCAATTCGTATAGACTGGGCCCGTGTCACCGGAAGAAATCATCCGCGCTCTCGACCTCGCCGCTCATCCAGAGGGCGGGCACTACACCGAGACCTGGCGCCACGAAGAAGGCGAAGCGCGAGGAGCCGGCACGGCCATCTACTACCTGCTTCGGAAGGGCGAGCGTTCCCACTGGCACCGTGTCGACGCAGCCGAGGTCTGGCACTTCTATGCCGGCGCGCCGCTCGATCTGTCCACATGCGTGGAAGGTGAGCCAGTGCGGCGTCGGATACTCGGCCCGGACGTGGTGGCGGGGGAACGACCGCAGATCATCGTGGCGCCGCACGAGTGGCAGGCGGCGTGCTCGTTGGGCGAGTGGACGCTCGTAGGCTGCACCGTCTCCCCGGCTTTCGAATTCGATCGATTCGAACTCGCCCCCAAAGGCTGGAGCCCGTCCTAGGGGATTTGGGTGGCGTCAACTCAGGGGAGTGCCCAGAATCAGCACGATATGGAGATCTGGAAAGAGTTCCGGTTCGAGGCAGCGCACCTGCTTCCGAACGTTCCCGACGGACACAAGTGCAAGCGTCTGCACGGACACTCGTTCCTAGTTCGCGTGTACGTCGAGGGCGAGCTCGACTCCCAGCTCGGTTGGGTCGTGGACTTCGCCGACATCACGGAGGCCTGCGAGCCGCTGCGACGTCGGCTCGACCACTACTACCTGAACGACATCGAAGGGCTCGAGAACCCGACCAGCGAGGTCTTGGCGCGTTGGATATGGCGCCAGCTGAAACCGAGTTTGCCGATCCTGAGCAAGGTCGAAGTGAGCGAGACCTGCACTTCCGGTTGCTCGTACCAGGGCGACTGAGCGATGCTCGATGCGACCCGGTCGAAGACAGTCGTGCTCCTCAGCATGGGGTACGACAGCCTCAGTACTTGGCACCAACTCGGTCGGCCCGCGGCCGTTCATTTCGACATCGGTTCTCGCTACACGCGCGCAGAACGAAGCCGCTATGAGAAACTGAAGGCCTCCAACCCGCAACTTCTCCCAGTTCAGGATCTTAGTTGGCTAGGCTCCAAAGAGGAAAGCGATGCGTGGGTGCCGCTTCGAAATCTGCTCATGACCGTGCACGCTGCGGCGCTGGGGTTCAACGACATCGTCATGTCCGCGCCTGCAGACTGGGCAGCGGACAAGCGATTGATGTTCACCCTGACGACGACGCTAGCGATGCGGGTCGCGCAGCCGGGCCGCGGGTATCGAGTGCGCCGGCCGTTTAGTCACTGGACCAAAGCTCGGCTGATCGCCGCCACGCCCGCGGCACTGCTCGATGAGTTCGCCTACTCTTGCTACGAGGGCGACGAGATACCATGTGGTCGGTGCTCGGCGTGCGGTCGTGCCGTTATCGCTCACCTTGCCGCACTGCGTGAACCTCCCACCCCGCCTCCCGCCGACTTGAGCTTTCGAGAGTTTGTAGACCTGCGACGCGGCTCGGCGAACGGGTCGCGGGTTGGGGAAGTGGCACGCATGCGACCGGGAGAGCTCGCGTACCTGCCGTTGCGCGGTTGGGAATTGGTTCGCGCCTGGAACGCCTACCGCCGGTCGTGAGATCGACCGCATCTCAGCGAAGCTTTGCAATCTCCGCGCGGTCGCCCCAGGATGCTCATCTATGAAGCTCATTGCCAGAATCGTTGGCATCGCATTGGGCCTGTCGGCGGCAGTGTGGTTGGCGCCCGTCGAGCCATCGTCTGCGGAAGCTCGCGGCTGCTACAGCCTGTGGGCGGAATCCCAGGAAATGGGCTCGCGCTACCGGCATCTGGTGGTCGTCGAGAACGACTGCGACTACTGGCTGCAGTGCACGGTTTGGACGGACGTCGATCCCCAGCCTCCCGTCATGGTAAGCGTCGCGCCGACCGCCACCGAGAAACGCGAAATCAACGGCGGCTCCCCCTACCCCGACCCCAAAGCCTTCGGCACCTGCCGCAAAAAATAGCAAAAATGGGGCAGTCCCCTTTTTCGAAGGGCTAATTCTGCCGACGCCACCAGCTGCGTTCCGCGGGATCAATCACGTTCGTAGCGCCAGCCTTCAGGTCGTATCCACAGTCGATGCCGCGAGCCCGGGGCTGCCGGATCGTGTGCTGCGTAGCCAGCGTCCCCTTCGTACAACGAGACCACGTGGTCTTCGAGTGTCACGACGCGGGGCACGAATCGCTCCAGGGGTTGGGTGCGCGCCGCCTCGAGCGCCGCGTCGGTGTGGTCGAACCGGGTGAGCCATCGAAGGGTGACGAAGGTGGGTGGGGGGAGCGTGATCTCGTTGCGACCTTGCGAGGCCAGCGCGTTCTCAGGGCGCGTCCACCAGTGCTTTTCGATCTCGCCATTGTCGACGATGACGTGGTGGTCGGCAGGTCGCGCTAGGAAGAACCAAGTGCTGAAACGCCGCGGGCGACCCGGCGGCGTAGTCCAGTGAGAAAGCGGGACGAGCTCTGGCGCAGAGAGCGCGACGGATGTTTCTTCGTCAGCCTCTCGGACTGCCGCGTTCCTGCCCGCCGACTGGGCAAACAGGTCCGCACCCGGAATGCTGTCTTCGGGATCGACGCGGCCTCCCGGAAATGCCCATGCGGAGCCGTAGAACACCAACTCGCGGCTTCGCCGGATGAGCAGAACTTCCATGCCGCCCTGCCCGTCACGTAGACAGACAGTGGTGGCCGCGGGTCGTATCGGAGGGTCCATTCGAAGGTCGGTGTGGGCGTCGGTGCTTGGCATTAACCCCTCGAAAAAGGGGTCTGACCCCTTTTATCGTTTGGGGGGGGTGCGGTTTAGGCGGGTTAGGACTTGTTGGAGGTCTTCCCAGACCGGTTTTTTGAATTGGGGGCTGCGTAGGAGGAAGGCGGGGTGGTAGGTGGGCATGACAGCGACGCCTCTCCATTGTCCCCAGATTCCTCGCCATCTTCCTGCCGGGGGCACGACCCCGAGGTTCTCCGCTGCGCAGCGGCCAAGCGCAACGATGACTTTGGGCTGCACGAGATCGAGTTGAGGCACCAAGAAGCTCGCACAGGCTTCGGCCTCGCTCGGCAGCGGTGTTCGGTTGTCGGGCGGTCGGCACTTGACGACATTGCAGATGTAAACGCCGTCCCGGTCGTAGCCCATCGCCGCGACCATGCGGTCGAGCAGTTGACCCGCCCGCCCCACGAAGGGGAGCCCTTGCTCATCTTCGTGGAAGCCCGGTCCCTCTCCGACGAATACCAGATCCGTGGCGGCCGTTCCGCGCGCGAAGACGCTCTTGGTTCGCCCACGGCTCAGCTCGCAGCGCGTGCAGGCGGCAGCCTCCTCGGCCAGGACCTGGAGGCGGGCTTCGGTATCCTCGTCGCCCAACTGCACCCCACCGGGGCCTCCCAGTGCTGC
>CAYZDM010000323.1:0-4388 GCA_964476875.1 uncultured Sandaracinaceae bacterium
TGTCCCTGTGCCACTACGTCTCATTCGCCCCGATATTTGCGTGGTCGGCTGCGGCCCCGCCGGGCTCGCGGTCGCTTTGCGCTCGGCGGCAGGAGGCAAGAGCGTTCTGTTGGTGGAGAGCGGCGATGGCGTTTCGGACCTGAGCGACCTAAACGCTGGTGAGATCGTCGATTCGCTCACGGCGTCTGACCGCAGCGATCCTTCGCTCGTTCGCGGACCAAGTCTGTTCGCGCCGAACTATCTTCGTTCGGGGCGAACTCGAGCGCCGGGCGGCTGTTCGACCATGTGGTGCGTCCGCCCCCGAATCGGAGCTCGGGGCACGCTTCGTATCGCGCGGCCCGAGCGCGTCGACTTCGAGGTACAGGACCACTACGACATCCCCGCCTGGCCGATAGCATTCGACGAAGTCGACGGGTACCTGGATGAAGCCTGTCGCTTCTTTGGGCTCCACGCGCCCGCGTTCGAGCCTTCGGGCAACGTCAGTCAGTATTCGCTCGACCCTGAGGTTTTCGAGCCGCGATACTTTCACTTTGCCGAGGCAAGCGCGATTCACCAAGACCGTCTCCGCGAAGCGCGCGAGATGGACAATATCGACCTGCGCGTCGGCTGGACACTGCTCGACATCGAAACCGACCCGACGAAATCCAGAGTCACGGGTCTGTCCTTCGTCGATACCGCCGGAGAACGCTTCACGGCCGCGCCCCGGCAGGTCGTTCTCGCGACCGGCGGGGTCGAGAACGCGCGGGTCTTGTTGAACGCCGTGGATGAAGGCCAAATCGTGGACCCCCACGACACTCTTGGCCGCTGGTTCATGGACCATCCACACGCGCGCCTCGGAGCGCTAGTCCCGCACGGTGACATTCGTGAAGCGGGACGGTTTCACGATTTTCACGAGCGTGATGGTCACACGGTTCTTGGGCACTACTCACTGTCTCCAAATGCGATGCGCGATCAGGATCTCTTGCGCTTTTCGATGACGCTGGTGGGAGCGCCGCCTGCCACCGTGACGAAGGCAGCAGCAGCGGGCGCGAGGCTCGCCAATTCCCGGTTCACGAAACTAACGCTCGTCGAGCTTTCCGAGCAACTCGTGCAGATCGGCAAAGACCCGCGGTCCACCATCGAGCAGATTCGCTTTAAGTTCGGCCCAGGCCCTCGCCACCATACCGCGCTCGGTGGGTGGTCTGATCCGAGCACGGCAGTCACCGATGTCGGTGTCTTGGCGATCGAGTCGATGGTGGGTCAACGCCCGTCCCGGGATAATCGGATCCGATTGGGGCGCACCCGAAGCCGCTTGGGCAAGCGGCAAGCCCGTCTTCAATGGTCATGGAGCCGGTCGGAAGTCGACAGCTACTGGCGTTCGGTGAGCCTCGTGCGCGAGCATTTCAATCGCATCAAGGTCGGTCGACTGTTGGGCGCCGACGAGCTGGGATGCGGAGCAGTCCCCCGCGGAGGGACCGGGTGGCATCAAATGGGTGGCACGCGTATGTCACCTGATCCGTCCACCGGGGTAGTCGATGCCAACTGCCGTCACCATCAGACCGAGAACTTGTTCGTTGCTGGGAGCTCGGTTTTCCCGTCGAGCCTCGGTTACGCAAATCCGACCCTCACCATTGCCGCGGTGGCGTTACGACTGGGCGACCATCTCGCTTAACTCAGGTCACTTGGACAACAACCGCTCGTGTCCAATACTGATAGTCGCATGAAGGTCCTCGTTGTCGTCCTCAACTATCGGACGCCAAAGCTGGTGGTCGACTGCCTCGCGTCGTTGAGTCACGAGGTTCAGCAGATTGCGGACCTGCATGTCGTCGTTACTGACAACGACTCTGGAGATGATTCGGTCGAAGTCATTGGGAGCGCGATCGAGGCCAATGAGTGGGATTGGTGCACGCTGATGCCCTTGACCCGTAACGGAGGATACAGCGCCGGGAACAACGCTGGAATCCGGCGATATCTGGATGCACCGGACGCTCCCGACTACGTGATGCTCCTCAACCCCGACGCCTACGTGCATGAGGGAGCGATTAGCACACTGCTCGCGTTCATGGAGAGCCGGGTGGACGTAGGTATCGCCGGCCCTCGCGTCGACGACGGCGATCGCAATCAGGCCCATTCGGCCTTTCGGTTTCCGAGCGCGACCAGCGAATTGGTCGAGGGCTTCAAGCTCGGCCTGCTCACCAAGCTCCTTAGCGAGCGACAGCTCCTCTACGAGTTGCGTGATCAGAAGATGCAAGTCGATTGGGTGTCGGGCGCGGCCATGATGATTCGCAGAGAAGTCTTGGCCGAGGTTGGGCTTCTCGACGAGGGGTACTTCCTGTACTTCGATGAGGTGGACTTTTGCTTTCGCGCACATCGTGCGGGCTGGCCGGCGTACTACGTCCCGGACGCCGTCGTCACGCATTTGCAGGCGCAGGCGACTGGCATCACGGACGATCGCAAAGACAAAAGCCGCTACCCCGACTATTGGTTCGATTCGCGGCGGCGCTTTTTCGTGAAGAATCGCGGCAAGGCTCAGGCCGTGCTTGCCGACCTAGGGTTTCTGTTCGGCTACACGACCTTCCGCGCTCGGCGTGTCATTCAGCGGAAAGGCAATGACGAGCCACCTCATTTTTGGGGTGATTTCTTGCGTCACAGCACTCTCTTGAAGGGGTTCGAGACATGAGCGCCGCACCTCTCTTGTCGGTTGGCGCCGTTGCGATTGGCAAGAACGAAGGCGAGCGGCTGAGCATCTGCTTGAGGTCGCTCGCAAAGGAGGTGTCTCACCTCGTGTACGTCGACTCCGGTTCGTCCGATGGGAGCGTGAAATTCGCACGTTCGGTCGGAGCGAATGTAGTCGAGCTCGACCCGTCCATCCCGTTCACTGCCGGGCGCGCGCGGAACGCCGGCGTCGAGCGCCTGACTCAAATTTCACCCGGGCTGCGCTATGCTCAGTTGATTGACGGCGACTGTGAGCTCGTCGAAGGATGGGTCGAACGGGCCGTTGCTTTCTTGGAAGAGAACCCAGAGTACGCTGCTGCGACGGGCAGACTTCGGGAGCGCTTCCCGGACGCGAGCGTCTACAACTACCTGTGCGACGTCGAATGGAACACGCCGGTAGGCGAGGTCACGACGTGCGGTGGTATCGCAGTGATGCGTATCCGAGCGTTCGAGTCGGTCGGTGGTTTCACGCCTCAATTGATCGCCGGCGAGGAGCCGGAGCTATGCGCGCGACTGCGACGAGACGGGTGGCGAATATGCCGTCTAGACGCAGAGATGGCGCTTCACGATGCAGCGATGACGCGCTTTTCTCAATGGTGGAAACGTGCCGTACGTGCCGGCCACGCCTATGCGGAAGGGTCCCATCTGCACGGCGCTCCGCCCGAACGAATGGGGGTCCGGGAGTCGCGGCGCATCGTCGCATGGGGCCTCATCCTGCCTGCGCTTGCCGTGGTGGTCGCACCCGTTGCAGGATGGTTTTCATGGCTGGTGCTGCTCGCTTACCCCCTCAACGTGATCCGTCTATCGCTTCGCATGCGCGCGCAAGGCCGATCGCGCCCTTGGACCGTCGGGTTCTTTCTGATGCTGGCGAAGTTCCCCGAAGCTATCGGTTGGGTCCGCTTTCAGTGGGGAAAAATCACCGGGAACCGTTCGAGGATCATCGAACACAAAGGCCTGTAAATCGTACCGTTGTCGGCGCCGCCATTCGACCTTCACGCAAGAACGCCTGCCCCGCGTTTCTCGAAATGCTAGCATTTATAGCGTGACGAGAAGGCCTGCTATCGTGAACGTCTCGGAGCTTGGTCGTCCTGCGTGGCACTGGGTTGGGGGACGCTTTCCAACGGATCCGTTTCGTTGGCTGAGCTTTTCTGGCCGCCCTGAGTCGGTCGTCGAGAGGAAGATAACACGGCCAAAGATCGCCCGGTACCGAGCTTGCTGGGGAGCCGTTCGCACGGCAAAACGAGAGCACGCGAAGCTCATCGTCTCTCACACGCCTTTGATGTCCGCGTGGACGAATATCTTCTGCAAAGCGATGGGCGTGAAGGTTCCGCATCTCGCTTTCTCCTTCACGTTTTCGACGCTCCCAACGGGAATCCGGCGACGCTTCTTCGTGAACGCGCTACAGGGCATCGACCGATTCGTCTGTTTTTCTTCCGTTGAGCGGACACGCTACGCTCAGCATTTCGACATTCCGCAGGACAGGATCGACAGCCTTCGATGGAGCGTTGCTGAACCGGCGTTCGACCTGTCTTCGGCGCCGATCGAACCATCCCCATACCTGTGCGCGATCGGTGGGGAGGGTCGAGACTACTCGACCCTCGTCGAGGCGATGCGACGGCTTCCCGACCATCACCTGGCCATCGTGGCGCGTCCAGACAACGTCCAAGGGCTCGATCTTCCCGCTAATGTCAGCG
>CAYZDM010000324.1:0-4386 GCA_964476875.1 uncultured Sandaracinaceae bacterium
GGTGCAGCAGGTGCAGCAGGTGCAGGTGGCGCGGGCGGTGCAGCAGGTGCAGGCGGCGCGGGCGGTGCAGCAGGTGCAGGCGGCGCAGCGGGCGAAGGTGGCGCAGGCGGTAGCGGCGGTTCTGCTCAGCTGGTCTTCTGCGATGGTCCGACTTCCGGATCGGACTGCACGCTATCCGTCGTAGCGGTACCGGACTTTGCCAACGTCTTCTGCGTGGACGCGGCAGGCGCGAACAACTGCCCAGCATCGGGCGAGACCTACTACGGTCAGGACGGCAACTACTCGATCAACGTCGAGGACTACACGCTCGTGTCCGTGGGCGATGAACGGCTCGTCGAGTCCGTCAGCGGCCTGACCTGGGCTACCTCGTCCTATGTGGCCGACAGCTTCTCCGGCGCCGAGGCGGCCTGCGATGCGTTGACGACGGCCAACTACGGCGGCCTCGGCGACTGGCGGGTGCCAACTCTGCGCGGGCTGTCGAGGATCCTCTCCAAGGGCGCTACTCAGACCGTCTGGCCAAGTGACATGGAACGCACGGCAAACGCGGTGTGGTGGAGCTCCACCGTCCAGAAGGCCGACTCAACCAATAGGATGGGCTTTTCCGGCAATTGGCCGTCGACATACGACATACCCGCGGCCGGGGGCTCGGGCACGTTCGAAGGGGCCCGCTACACGTACTGCGTGAGTGGAGCTGCGATGGCAGGCGCTTGGGTCGTGAACGCGGACGACGTCACCGTGACGCACACAACCACCGGGCTGACCTGGCATCGTTCGGCGAGCGTCGATCAGTCGATGGACTGGGACACTGCGCTTCAATACTGTGAGAATTCTATCGTCGGCGACTTTCCGGATTGGCGCCTTCCGACCCTGCGCGAATACGTGTCGGTGTTTGATCTCGGTCCCTCGTCTGGCTACATGTCGGAAGCGTTCGGAACCCAACCAAGCGCGGACATGCTGACGGGAACGCCAAATCGGATCGGCGCTACGTTCACGGAGCCAGCCTGGGTAAACGAGGAATCGGGCAAGATCTCCCAATCGAACGTCGGCACCCTCACGGGCGGCGCGCGATGTGTTCGCGGACCATCGTAGGGCGGCCGTTCGCAAAGAGGTGCGACCGATTTCTCAACCCACGTGGCCAGTGTGTGCCCCTGTTACAAGCACCGACCAAGAAGAGCGAATCGGTTGGTTGCGACCAAGACCAGACGATGGATGACTGCGCCGCAAGCCGCGCCCGAAATATTTAAGATCAGATCCAGCATACTGGACATGCGGGCGGACAGCCACGCTCATCGCGGCCCATGAGCCCGACCGCTTGCCCGCGAAGCGTGGAGGACAAGAAGAGCTGTCTTGACCCGCCTAGCGGCATGCAATGATAGTGTTGCAATGGTTCGACAATTACCGAGTATGATCTTCTTAGTTGCGGGGCTCTTCTTGGCAAGCTGCAGCGAATCCAACAACCTCGCCGACTCTGCGCCTCCTGACGCGGTGCCACAGGCCTTCGACGCAGCCGTCCCGCAGATCGACTCGGGCCCAAACGCCTGCCCCACTGCTACCCACCAATGTGTTGCCGAGCCTCCGACCGTGGACTGGTTAGGCCCCGTCATCCGAGCCAGTGCGAGTCTGCCAGCTGACCCTGCTCCGTGCGGGGTCGCTTACGACACAGAGTCGGCACTGGTCTTCGATGGTCTAAATGCCACGGGCAGCTGCAGCTGCAGCTGCTCTGGCAACACCGCCGGCACAGCTTGCGGCAGCGCTACTGTGCGCGGGTATTTTTCTCCTATTGGCGGAGAGGGGCCCTGCTCAGCTCCAATAAGCGGGGCAACTGACAGTTTGCCAGATGGGGGGAGTTGCAGCGCTAGCCCGCTAGCAAGCAATTCCCAGGTCTCGCACGTGTGGGTCGCGCTAGGCAAAATCACGACTCCGGGCACCTGCGCTGAGACGCCCCAGGTTACCGACACGATTGCGACTGCTACATGGACCACCGCGGAACGTTTCTGCGAAGTGGAAACGCCGATTGACGCGACCTGCGACTCTGGCAACACCTGCGCGCCCTTGGCCGACGACGGCTTCGATGATCAGCTCTGTGTCTACCGCGTGGGTGTTCACATCTGCGTTGCCGAGAGCGCATACCCTGAGACATTTGTCCGCTACCAAGACATTGCCGACCAGCGAGAATGCGGAGCATGTGCGTGCAATGGTCCCGTGGTCGGAAGCACATGCCCTGGTGCAGTTCGCTTCGGGCAATCCGCTATTAATTGCAGTAACGGCGCCATCTCAACCGGCGGCTGTATCTCAGACCCCTACGAGGGCACAGGTGACGGGGCGAGATTTCAAGCAGCCACGACATTCAGCTGCGACGAGTCCGGCGGCGGGGTCGAGGGAATCGCCGCGGGCGCGGATGCCATTACCTTTTGCTGCCAAGCGATGGACGAGTAGGGGGTAAAACTGCGCCAGAGAGCATAGCCAATCCAAAGGCCCTGTCTTCACCGCGAGCCACGCGACATAACAATCTAGTACCGCGCAATTCGCCGCTCACCGTCATCCCGATGGGCTAAGAAAGCAGTGTGGCACCGCTCCCCTCGGATGGCGGCGTGCCAAGCTTGGGGCCACAGGGGGGCACGGGCGACTCCGGCGGCTGCGCGGTGCAAGGCCAGAGCCAACCCGGCGGGTGGCTCGTCCTCCTCGTTCTGGCGGCGCTGCGGCGGCGGCGATAGAGCGCCATCCTTTTCTTCGAGCTGATCCTGAACATCGTGTTGTTTTCATCGTCCACTTAGAGTCGACTCCCGAAGGCGCCGCGAGGGTCGAGATCATCGAAAACCTTCCATACGTTTGGCCGGGTGAGGTGTTTCGATTCTGCGGCCGAGCCGGGCCGAACTCGCAGAGCGACGGATGACGCAGACCGAAGCAGCGCGCTGTCTCGGCCGAAGTGAGCGCCAGGTTCGAGACCTCCGAGCAGTATCACGACATCCGAGTCGCGACCGAAACGTTTCGTCAGTGGATGATTGCGGACGGGATCTGGAAGACCCGTGCGCAGCGTCGCAAACGTATCCAGCAGTCGCGTCACCGTCGTCGAGTACGAGGACGGCGGCGTGTCGATTCGGTTCCGGGGCGTCGCGCTTGCCGCTCGCCCTTTTTACAAGGACGGCTGCGTGACCCGAGCCTCGATTGTCGAGAACAATCTCCTTCGTGGCTCGCTCACCGAAATCCGCAAGCGGAAACAACAACACCCCTCGGCGGCACGATTTGCTCTGTCGTCGTCGGATCTAATGATCTTTTCGCCACAGTTTCAATCTTGGCCTGCCTCGCGCCCCCACTATATACTCGCCTGCATGATGATTTCTGAATCGTTCGAAGCGTCGCACAGGGTCGCGCGCAACCTTGTTGGCGGAGCCGGCCTGTGAGCCATCACGCGGCCGGGACTTTTCGGCGGGTCAGATTTCGCAACTTCGCTGCGCAGATCATGTGTGCGCTGTGTATCGTGTTCATCGCCGCATGCGGCTCGAAGGGCGCTGAGCCCGAGCCGATTCCGACATTCGCAGAACTGCGTGATCAGGCTTTCGAAGGTGAAATAAGCGAGCTCACGCTGGCGCTCACTGAACTTGCCTACCTTTTCGATATTGAGCTCGATGGGACGGTTCCCGTCACGATCGATGAGAGCGCTCCTGATGAGCCTACGATGGCCTTCCTGCGGCTGGAGCGTGACGAAACCGAGCTAAGCACATCGCAGCGCGATGCGATCGACGCTGCCTTCCGGGAAGTCGAAGATGCGTCACGACTCGTCTACTCAGACGCTGAGCCCGCCGCAAAACGCGACCCACTTGCGGACGCAGAAGTTCTCGAACTGGTGGATCTCGCGATCGATTTCGTGATGGGCAAGCTCGGCGCTAACCGGCCCGTGCTTGTTCTGGAGGTCGTCGATCCTGAAGATCGTACAACACAACAAGAACGATGGCTGGGTTGGGCAAAGCCGGTGTCTGTTGGAGGCCAAGAGCAATGTCACGTCTTTTTGGTCGACCTTCCAGACCGAAGCCTCGGAAAGCTCGCCGCGACCATGGTGCACGAGTTCTTTCACTGCTGGCAATTTCGAAACGGTGTGAAGCGTAGCGGTGGCTCGCCAGGATGGGTAATTGAAGGGTTGGCGACTTGGGTCGCTGGCGAAGCGCCCGGCGTAGATCCTTCAAACTCGTACGGCCATGCAAGAGGTTTCTTTTCTACCGCACGCGGAAAACTCTATGCCGTTGACTACAAAGCCGCTGGCTTCTTCTGGCAGCTCAACGACCTCGATGGGGGCCCGGATGAACTGTGGGACCGTATACCGAACATCGTCAATGCCACGTCGCACCCGAGCGCGTTTCTCGCGTCCACCGCTGGCCTCCCCGCGCAAAC
>CAYZDM010000325.1:0-4385 GCA_964476875.1 uncultured Sandaracinaceae bacterium
CAGTGAAAACCCCCATGTCACGATTCGGCTCGAATCCACCTCGGGCTGGGCGCGCACGAACGCGACGCTGGCCTCCCAATCGGCGATCTGCTTGCTGAAGGAGACGAGCTGACGCGGCGCACCACCGCTTTCGCCAAAACCACGGTGGTCGAACAGGAGGACCGCATTGCCGGCCTCTGCAAACGCGATCGCGAACTCGCGCAGGCCGCAGCGTCGTGTGAGTCCGAACCCGTGGCCCATCACGATGCAAGGAGCCGGAGCATCAGACGTGTCCGGCACGAAGAACCAGGCGCGACAGACGTCACCACCACAGGGCACCTCTACATCGGTCTCTCGAATGCTCAAGCGCTAAGACTCGGCGATCTTCAGCGCTTCATCAAGTCCGCCGCGCTTGCCGATCAGCATTCGCAGTTGAATGAGCTTGGGCGGTTGATTGAAGGCCACCGCGCCTACCAGCCGGCCCGCTCGCCCGTATAGCGCCACGAACTTTTCCGATTCGGGCGCGCCACCGGTGAGAATCAGCTCATCGCTTGGCTTGGGGCGACCGGCCCCCTGAATTTTGATGTCGAACTGGTCCGACCAGAACATCGGAGCCGACTCAAACGGCTGGGCTTCGCCGGGCGCCGCCAGCAATGTGGACACCGCATGCCTCGCCTGCTCGACGGCATTGGTCCAGTGCTCGACGCGCATGCGCTCCTCGAACAAGGTGTTGTACCAGCTCGCTACGTCCCCCGCGGCGACGATACCCGGCTCGCTGGCGGCCAGCGTTTCGTCGCATCGAACTCCATCTTCGAGCTCGAGTCCGGAGCTGGACAGCCAGGACACGTTCGGGCTGACCCCAATGCCAACGACCACGACATCGCACGGAATCTTGGTGCCGTCGTCGAGCGTCACGCTCTGCACTCGCTCGGCCCCTTCGAACCCGTCCACACGTCTTCCACAGTGGACGCGGACGCCGCGGCGCTCATGAGCCTCTTGAAGAATGCGGCCCAAGCGAGGTCCGAGACTCTGCGCGAGTGGGGTTTCGAGCGCCTCGATCATGGTGACTTCGAGGCCGAGTTGTCGAGCGGAGGCCGCCACCTCAGCGCCGATGAAACCTGCGCCAATCACGGCGACGCGCGGCTTGTCGGTTAGCGCTGTGCGGATCGCAAGCGCGTCGTCGAGCGTTCTCAGCGTGTAGATGCCCTTGATGCGCGGCTGATCAGGGAGCTCTCGCACGCGACCGCCGGTCGCGATGACCATGCCGTCGTACGAGATCAGTGTCCCATCTGCGAGTCGCACCTCACGCGCTTTGGTGTCGAGCGACCGGGCGGGCTCACCGAGCACGAGCTCGACGTTCAGGTCGTCGTAGCTTCGTCGGCGAAGCCCGATCCGGGATTGATCCCATTCCCCGCGGAGCACCTCCTTCGACAGCGGCGGTCGATCGTAGGGAAGGTGCGCTTCATCTCCTATCAGGATGAGCTCACCGGCGAACCTAGCGCGGCGAATGAACTCCACCGCGCGCAGCCCCGCGAGAGACGCGCCCACCACGACAATCCGCTTCATCTCGCTCATCGATCGAACGGGTCATTCGTCTCGTTCCGCATGGCGATCGCTTGCGTCACCAGGGTCTTCAGATCCTTCGCGGCGCCCCGAACCACCTGAATGAGCCCTGCGACCAGCTCGGCATGATCGTGCGGCACCCCCTCTAAGTACGACGGATCGCCGGGTTCCCGCACCGACGCTGGCGCTGACACGGGTGGTGGCTTTGGCGCTGGCGTGGGCACCGCTGCTGGCAGTGGCGCCGTCGCTGGGCCCGCATTGGCGACCGACTTCTTCGCCGTTGGTTTCGCGGGCGTCGTTGGACGGCTGGCTGTGGCGGGCGGGCTACTCACTCGCTTTGTCGTCGAGGCCTTGCTCGCTCGCTTCTTCGCAGGAGCCTTGCTCACTCGCTTCTTCGCAGGAGCCTTGCTCACTCGCTTCTTGGTAGTTTTGCTCGCGGGCGTTCGCTTGTTCGCCATGGCACCTCCAGTCGCGGCACCTTATCCGAAACGTTGGCGAGAGCAACCTCGTGCGACGGCACTAGCGCTCGACGACGTAGACAAACTCGAGTTGCTCAGGCTGCGCGGGCGGCTTGGTGACCGCGGGAATCAGGCCAACCTCTCGATACCCCACTCCCTCGAGCACCCCGAGCATGAGCGAGTCTCGGGTTGGCGCCTTCGCGAACAGATACTGGAGCGGCGTACGAACCGCGTGGCGGATCGCATGTGTCGCCAACATTCGCCCCAGCCCCGAGCTTTGCCGGCCCAAGCACGTGGTGGCCTCGGCCCTCAGACAGCGATTCACTGGGTCCGTGCCGACGGAGGACAGCATTTCCCAACCAACCATCGAGCCATGCCCGTTCTCCGCTACCCAGAACTGAAACACGTTGTCCTGCGAACGCAACGCTCGATCGAAGAAACTCTTCAGACGAATCTCATTCGGAAGACGGGCATCCCAGTACTCGGCGTGGGTCTCGCAGACCCGAAGGATACCGTTCACATCCGACATCTGTCCCTGACGGATCAGAAGCCGGCTAGTCGATCCTATGGTGGATGCCCGAAGCACGGATCGATTGGTATATCCCGCACGACGCCAGTTCGGCAATCCCCATGATCGGGACCCGCAAAGACGGATGCCCTGCGGACGCTACTGAACCGAAGGACAAGTGATCGAATTCGAGGTCTTGGCGTTGTTGTCCTCGTCACACTCGTTGTACCTCTGTCCACCCATCCCGTCGCCATCGACAGTCGCCAGGACTTGAATTCCGGACGGAAGGGGACCAGGCGGAATCACGAACACGACTTCGAGCTGCTCTGATTGCCCTGGCAGCAGCCAATCCTTGGTCGACACCGTGCCGAGATCAAAGACACGTTCGTCGTCCGTGATGACTTCCACGTGAGTGAGGATTCCCGGGGGCACGCTGAGAGAGCCGTCGTTACCCACGACCACCGCCACCGTGAATCGCTCGTCGTCGCAGTTCAGCCTGTAGATCTCCCGCACCACGAAGTCCGGCGCATCGAACAAGCCACCGGGCTGCACGTTCTGACGGAAACTGTTGAGTCGAGAGTGTGTCCAGTTGGTCTCCGGTCGACGCGGAATCTGACCGTCTTCGGTCACATTGGTCACGCTGTAGGCGTGCTGGTTCCAGATTCGTCGAGTGCGGACCCAATTGTTGTCTGAGTCTTCCCATACCTCGATGCCCCCCCGCTCCGCGTGGGTGTTCGGCTCCGGAACGATGATCTCGGACTTCCCGTCGTTGTCGACGTCCACGACGATCGGCATCTCGACCCGCGTATTGCTGCTGTGGGTCGTGTCCTTGTAGAGGACCGTGCCATCGAAGCCGTCGAAAATCCGAAAGCTCGTCTCGTCCGCGTAGACGACCTCGGCCGACCCATCGCCCTCAAAATCGAACACGCTCGACCCGGTCGCGCGACTCGAGCAATCGTCGTTTTCCGCGGTCCATCGCACCCATTCTCGTTCGCACCCATCGGGCAGGGGGTCTCCCGTGCATTGAAAATCGAACACCACGTAGGCGGTCGAACTCGCGGTGCCCACCTCAGCGAAGCCGTCGCCGTCGAAGTCTGCCACGGTGGGCGGACCGCTCTCGTTGGCGCCCGCCGTCTGAACCACCACCTGCCCTCCACCACTCATGATCGAGGCCCCGGAGGCATCGTATGCAAGCAGATTCAGCGCACCGCCGCACAGGATTCGTTCAGGCGGCAGGAGATCCCCATCTTCATCGTAGAGCGGCGCAAGGGGGACGTATGCGACCGGTGCGTAAGTAGGCTCGGCCACGCGGGCCGCCGCACCTGGCACCCTGATCGGCAGAGGAATGCCGTCGACGGGTGTGCCGTCGTGATTGAGAATGAAGAGCTCGCCTAGACGAATGATCACGACCTCACCCTCATCATCGGCGTCGAAGTTGCCTACCGCGTTGTAGCCGTCGCAATCGATCGAGCCGCCACAGCTGGAGTTGGTCGTGGTGTACTCGTACGTCCAACGCTCGCTTCCGTCGTAGTTGTAGACCGTGTTGCCGGCGATCACCTCTTGCACACCGTCGAGGTCGAGATCGGCCACGGTCGACACAGGACCAAGGAACGCGTTGTTCCCGACTCCCAAGTTCGCCCCGGGGGTCGCCGCTTCGAGGTCACGCCCATCCCACGCGAGCGCGCCCGCCGGAAAATCGACATCCCCCGGCCCCTTACCGGTGAGTCCGTCGAGCACGACGTTGCCGATGATGACCTCCGGCCGTCCATCCGCGTTCAAATCGGCGATCGATGGCTGCGCGCCGCCGCGGGTCTGCTGTTTGGCCGGGAGATCGTCGTTTTGCCACAGAACCTCCCAAGCTGAACCGTCATCGGCGG
>CAYZDM010000326.1:0-4381 GCA_964476875.1 uncultured Sandaracinaceae bacterium
GGTTGCTGGGGGAGTCCCCCCTGCGCCAAGTGATGCGATCCGTCGGCGATCGCGTCGTCCGGATCGCCGAAGAGGTGGTCGGTCAGGACCTGGACGCGAGGATCGCGGGCATCAAGACTCATCTCAACGAGGTCGGCCACGATCCGTTTGGTTTCGACCCAGAAACGAGCCGCTACGCACTCGCCATCGCCGCGCTCTTGCACCGCCGATACTTCCGAACCCAGGTCTTCGGCATCAACCGCGTCCCGCAGGGCCGGGTGCTGATCGTGGCTAATCACTCGGGCCAATTGCCCCTCGATGCCGTCATGATCGGCAGCGCGATGATGCTGGACGCCGATCCGCCGCGCTTTCCGCGAAGCATGGTCGAAACCTGGACGGCCGAGCTGCCCTTCATTTCAACGCTATACCCGCGGCTTGGCCAAGTCGTTGGGTCCCCCGAGAACGCGCGACGACTACTTCGTCAGGAAGAAAGCCTCATCGTCTTCCCAGAAGGCGCCCGCGGCATCAGCAAGACCTACGACCAACGCTACCAGCTCACCGACTTCGGTCTCGGGTTCGTCCGGCTCGCCCTAGAGACGGGTACGCCAATCGTCCCCGTCGCGGTCATCGGAGGCGAAGAGCAGTACCCTTCGGTTGCGGACTTCAAACCCTTGGCGCGCCTGCTGAGGATGCCGGCGTTTCCCGTGATGCCGCAAATGTTCTTCGGCATGATCGCACCCCTGCCGACGAAGTACCGGCTCTACTTTGGAGAGCCGTTTCGATTTGTTGGAGACCCGGACGACGACGACTCCGCAATCGAAGAGAAAGTCTGGCTCGTGAAGAGCACGATTCAGAGCATGGTGAACCGCGGACTACGCGAGCGTAGGGGCGTGTTCGTTTAATGATTCAACGGTCGACTCTCGCAGATGCCCAACCCTCAAACCACCAATCGTAACAAGCCGAGTGCGCGCCGGGACCGCGAGCCCGCGCGTGAGCGTCCATCGGCAAGGGCTCCGGTGGCGCGCGGCGTGTTCGGGCATGTGACCGACTCACCCGCAGCGCAGGAGCCGCCCCCGCAAGCCCGCATGCCGCGACCGGAACCAACGACGGGCACCCGTCCAAAGCCGGCCACCGAAGGGTCTGTGCTGGTGACCGGAGTATGCGGGCGTCTCGGTAAGCTTCTCGTGCGGGAGCTGCACCGGACCGATCAGGTGGTGGGAGTCGATCGGCGCCCGTTCCTCGATCGCCCGAAGGATGTCGTCCATCACCAGATCGACATGCGCCGTAAGAAGATGAAGGACATCTTCCGCGGCCGGAACATTCGCGCCGTCGTTCATCTCGGAATCCTTCACGATCCGCGTCGGAGCGATCGAGACCGGCACACCTGGAACATCGTCGCCTTCCAGAAGCTCCTCGACTACATGTCGCAATACGAGGTGCCAAAGCTCGTGGTGCTCTCAGGGGCCAACGTCTACGGCCCCCAGCCGAACAACCCGCAGTTCCTCACCGAGGACTCGCCGCTACTCGGCGCACAGCACTTCGGCGGAATGCGGGACTTGGTCGAGCTCGATATGCTCGCCCAGAGCTTCTTCTGGAAGCATCCCGACACCGAGACCGTCGTGCTTCGCCCCTGCCACATCGTCGGCCGTGTCCACAACGCGGCGAGCAACTACCTGCGGCTCGATCGCCCGGTCATGGTCATGGGCTTCGACCCCATGATGCAGGTCGTTCATGAGAAAGACGTCGTTCGGGCGATCGAGCTTGCGCTGCGGCCTGGCGTGCGCGGGATATTCAACATCCGCGGACCCGGTGAGATGCCACTGTCGCACTTGATCCGGCAAGCGGGTGGGCGTCCCCGTCTCGTGCCGACGCCGCTGGCGAGGGTAGCGCTCGATCAGCTTTGGAAGCTTCGGCTCAGCTCGTTTCCCGCCCAGGAGCTCGACCACCTGCGCTACGTATGCATGGTGGACGATTCGCGGGCTCGCACCGAGTTGGGGTACGAGCCCGCACATTCAATCCAGCGCGTCCTCAAAGATGTGCGGCGGCTACGCTACCAGCTGGGTTAGCGGCACTGGCCGTCGACACAGTCCTCCCCGTCGGGGCAGTCGCTCTGCGCACGACAATCGCTGAGCACTTCGCTTTCCGCATAGCAGAGGTCATCGGGCCCGCAGAGCGGGACCTGGCCATCGTACGAGGCGCAGAGCTGATCTGGCTCCGGGGCGCTGAAGTCGCACGAAGTTCGGCACATGCCTTCGACGCACAGGGTGCCGTCGCAGTCAGCGTCCGTCCGACAGAAAGGTGAAGGCGCATCCGGGTCAGCACTGGTGCGCGGCCTGCAGAATCCATTGGGGTCGCAGAGCTCGGTCGCGGCGTCGCACTCCTCGTCGCATCGGCGTAGACAGGTTCCTTCCACGCAGTTGGTCGCCAGGTCCGCGCACTCGCTGCTGTCGATGCATTCGTCGATGATTGGCTGGCAGAGGCTGCCCTCACAGGCCGTGCCGCTGGGGCACTTGGTGTCCGCCCCACAAAGCAGTCGGCATCGGTTGTTGGTGCAGGTGAAGCCCGCAGCGCATTGGAAATCAAACTGGCACGTCTCGTTGACCTCGGTGCATAGGTTTTCGACGCAGAGCGCGTTGGAGCCGCAGTCATCATCGACCAGGCAGGTGCCATCGGTCTCCGGGCGACAGCTATCTCGGAAATCACAGTCGAAGCCAGAAGAACAGTCGCGGTCGGCCCGACATTCGGCGATGGCGGGGATGTAGCAACCTCCGTCCGAGCGGTCGCAGTAGCTCCCGACGGGGCAATCTCCGTCCGTGAGACAGATGCCGAAATCGTAGCCCAGACAACTGTTTGTCCCCGGATCACAGAAAGTGTCTAAGGGGCAGTCGAAGTCGCTGAGGCAGGAGACTTGAACATCGCGCTGGACGGGGGTCGGTCCGTAGACGGGGCACCCGGCGAGCAACAGCGCCATTGGAAGAAGAGAGAAAACGCGTGAATGGGCCATAAGCGTGGGACGCGGCCGCGCTCCATGTATTCACGGGGGGCCCGCTAGCCCAAAAACGTATCGTCGAACGCCCGATTTTGCCGCAACGCCTCGTACAGGACGATCCCGACCGCGTTGCTTAAATTCAGGCTTCGAACCGCCCCGATGGTGGGGATGGCCCAGACATTCTGGCGGTCTTGGAGCAGGGCAGGCGGCAGTCCCACAGACTCCCGGCCGAAAACCAACGCGTCCCCGGGCTCGAACGCCGCCTCGAGATACGAACGGGCGGCACCGGCAGAAAACAAATGAATCCGGCGCTCTGGGTCGGATTCCTCGAACGCATCGAACGATTCGTGTCGATGGATCTCGACCAGATCCCAGTAGTCGAGGCCCGCCCGGCGCACCGAATGCTCGTCGATTCGGAAGCCGAGCGGCCCGACCAGGTGCAGAGGCGACTGGGTCGCCCCGCAGGTTCGGGCGATAGCCCCCGTGTTGGGTGGAATCTCCGGCTCCACCAAAACCACGTGGAATGGGTTCGCCATCGGGTGGGCGCGGAGCTTCGGGCCTTGGGGCATGGGGGTTCTTACGATACAGGGTAGCGGCATGGCAAAGCGGGCTTGGCTTCTGGTGTTGGTGGGTGTGGTTGGGGCGGGGCTCCTGTGGCAGCGGAGCCGTTCCGTCGCGCCCGAACAGCTTCTGCAGTGGAGCAATGTCGTCGCATTGGTGTCGCCACCATCGGGGCTCGACTGGGATGAGGCACGGGCGCACCCGGCAGTAGAGGAAGCGGTTCGTGGTGTGGACCCGGACCGGCTCCGTGAAGTCATGAAAGAGGCCGGCCTCGACGGCTTGTGGGTGGCTGTGACGCCTGATGCCGCAACTGGTGCCGAGCTCCCCCTCGCCGATCGTTTCGCGTCCGGCGGTGTTGTTCGCGGGTTTCGCGGGGAGGTGTTGACGACAGCCGGCCTCCTGTACGTCATTGACGACACGAGTTGGCCCGTTGTGCTTTCCGATCGGGTCCTTGCTCGCGTGGCCCGGAGGATTCTCGAGGGGAGCGCGCCACCTCCACTTGATGCGTTTCCCGAAGCCCTCTCAAAGCGTCAGGCAGTCGAGGTCTTGGTGTTGCTCACCGGTGGGCGGGGTGCGCGGCTTTGGCGGTCTGCCCGTGCTCAGTCGATTGCCGAGGGTCTGATCACGGCATCGTTGGCGGCGCGCGAACGGTGGGAGGAGCGAACCGAAACGATGGGGGGGCCGCTCGAGGACCGACTCGATCAGCTCGATGTCCACGTCGCTTTGCTCTTCGACGACGGGACCTTTGGTCCGAACGCGGCTTCACTCATCGATGCGCTGGTGAAAGCGGAGCACGGCGTGGCCTACGAGCAGCCGGCGCGCTGGCGCTACCTTTTGCCCAGGCGGACGCAG
>CAYZDM010000327.1:0-4334 GCA_964476875.1 uncultured Sandaracinaceae bacterium
CGCCGCCGCCAATGACGAGAACCCGTGCGATGCTCGGCGCCGTGGTCAGGGCAGGGTGCGTGAGCATCTCATGATAGAGAAACTCGTCGAACTCGCTCGTCATGAAGACGTCGTCGATGATCAAGACTCGACCAAAGCCGACCGTGTCGATCACTTCGACCTTTTGATAGCGACTTTGCCCAGAAAAAAGCGTCTCTTTGGAGAGGAGCCCCAATCTCATGTGATCGCGAAACGTTTCGTCGTACCAAAGTCCCATCGCTACCTCGCTAGAGGCTCAACCGGAGTTGCTCGTGGTGGCCAGTGGAAAGTTCGAGCGGCTGTTGCTGCTTGGCGACGAGCAGCTCCGTTCCTTGATGCCCGAGCGCCGCTTCTGCCGAACTCCGCGCCAGCTTTGGAGAGTTGTTGGTTTCGGACAGATGCATCAGCACGACCCTTCGGGGGATGTGTGCGAGGCCGGCCAGCAAGTCTCCGGCCTGGCCGTTCGACAGATGACCCATCGACCCGCCGACGCGTCGCTTCAAGCTCTCGGGATAGGGCCCTTGCGCAAGCATGTCGGGATCGTGATTGCTTTCGAGCAAGAGTGTTTGGCAGCCATCCAGAAATCGCGCGAGACCTCTTGGGACATGCCCGAGGTCAGTCACCAAACCTACGCTCGCCGCCTCGGTTTCGAAGACGAGTGCCACCTGAGGTGCGTCGTGCGGGAGCACGTGAGAACGGACCGTGATGTCGCCCAGCGTCAAACTGCGGCCCACGGAAAAGGCCCTCGCGCGTACCGTCGGACGCAAACGGATCGCGGGCATCGTCGCGTCGCTGGCAAAGACGGGACAATCGAAGCGTGTTGCGTAGGTTGACGCATGTGACGCGTGGTCCGAATGGCTGTGCGTGACGATGACCGCCTCCACGTTGGTGGGAGGTTCCCGGCCGACCGTGGCGAATCGCTGAACGAGCTTGCGGTGTGTGAGTCCGGCGTCGACCAGGACGCTCGTTGTCCTGGACTCCAAAAGAAGCGCGTTCCCCTCGCTCCCGCTCCCCAGAATCGTCACTCGCACGAGAAACCTAGAGCACAGCTCCGATCGCTTGGCAAGACTCTTAGCTTGCCACCATAGGCTTTAGGCGCGAGAGTTCGACCGTGGGTGACACCGAACTGGAATACGATTGTGTTCTCCTGGTTTCCTTTGGTGGACCTGAGACACGCGAAGACGTGATGCCGTTTCTCGAGAACGTCGTGCGAGGAAAGAAGGTTCCTTCCGAGCGCCTCAAAGAGGTCGCCAAACACTACAATTTCTTCGACGGCAAGAGTCCAATCAACGACCAGAACCGGGCCCTGATCGCCGCACTCGAGAAAGAGCTACAGGACCATGGGATCGATCTCCCGGTGTACTGGGGGAACCGCAATTGGAGCCCGTACATCGTGGATGCGCTTCGACAGATGCAGGCCGACGGGAAGAAGCGAGCGCTCGCCTTCTTCACGTCCGCTTACAGCAGCTACAGCGGCTGCCGGCAGTATCGCGAGAACATCGAAAAAGCGCGCGACGAACTCGGTGAAGGTGCACCGGTCGTGGACAAGCTGCGCGCGTTCTACAATCACCCGGGCTTCGTCGAAGCCAACGTCGATGGGCTACTGGCTGCTCTCGAGACGCTGCCCAAAGAGCGGCGCGAGTGCGCCCGCGTGGCGTTCACCGGACACAGCATTCCGATCGCGATGGCCGAGACCTCCGACTACGCCGAACAACTCGAAGAGACGGCTCGCCTCGTTGCCGAGGCAGCGCGCCACGAACGTTGGCAGTTGGCGTATCAGAGCCGAAGCGGACCGCCGCACGTGCCATGGTTGGGGCCCGACATTCTCGAACACCTCGACGCGCTTTCGCAGATCAATGTGAAAGACGTCGTCGTTGCGCCGATCGGTTTCTTGTCGGACCACATGGAGGTGGTTTGGGACCTCGACCATGAAGCCAAGGACTACGCGAGTGAACTCGGCATCACGATGGCACGGGCATCCACGGCAGGGACGCACCCCGCGTTCGTGTCCATGATTCGAGAACTAATCGAGGAGCGCCTCGGCACGGTCAAGGTGCGCCAAGCGTTGGGAAAACGAGGCCCGTACCGCGACGAATGTCCACCCGATTGCTGTCAGTATCAGCCGCGCGTCTCACGCCCACCCGAGTCGACTTGAGGCCGCGCCGAGCTGGGGGCGCTATTCCGCGTCTTTGAACACGGGTGGGCGCTTCATCATGTTGGCCTGCACCGCCTCCGTCTGATTGGGACTGCCAAGAAGGATGACCTGCAACGCGGTCTCCAGCTTGAGTGCATCTGCGCGTGACATGCCTGGCGCATCTCGGAGAAGCGCCTTGCCCGCGCGGATGGCGTGCGGCGACTTGGTCGCGATTAGCTTGGCGGTTTCGAGCGCGTCAGCGAGTGGATCTGCCGAGACCCGTGTGGCGAGCCCTAGTTGGACGGCCTCGACACCCTCGACGACGCGTCCCGTAAAGGTCAGCTCTTTTGCGACGTCGGCCCGCACGACGTTCAGGAGTGTTTGGGTAATGCTCATGTCTGGGATGAGCCCCCAGTTGATCTCCATGACCGAAAACCGAGCGTCCGCGGTGACGTAGCGAAGGTCCGCTCCGAGGGCGATTTGCAGCCCGCCACCGAAGGCGAAGCCGTGAATTGCGGCGATGACCGGAACCTTCACCTCCTGCCAAATCCATCCGGCCCGTTGTGCCATGTTTGCCGGGCTTTCATCGTCGCGCGCGAGCAGCTTCTGCATCAACTCGGGTGAACCCAAGAATGAGGCGAAGTCGAGCCCTGCGCAGAAGGCCTTTCCTTCGCCATGCAGCACCACGGATCGCACGCTCGGGTCGTTGATGATGCGTTCTCCGGTGCGGATGAGCCCCTCGAACATCTCGGCGTCGAGGGCGTTGCGTTTCTCGGGGCGTGACATGCGAACGGTCGCGACCCCGTTGTCGACAGTGAGTTGGACGCGTTCGGACATGCTGACTCCTAGGTAAAGACGACCGTCTTGTTGTCGTAGACGAGGATTCGATCGTCGAGATGCCACCTCACGGCGCGCGCCAAGACGATCTTTTCGAGATCTCGTCCTTTACGCACGAGATCCTGCACCGAATCGCGATGCGAGCATCGCACGACGTCTTGCTCGATGATCGGTCCTTCATCGAGCTCGGCGGTCGCGTAGTGAGCCGTCGCGCCGATGAGTTTGACGCCGCGTTCGAATGCGCGGTGATACGGCTTGCTGCCCATGAAGGCCGGCAGGAACGAATGGTGGATGTTGATCACCTGTCCTTCGTAGGCCTTGAGGAAATCATCCGTGAGAATTTGCATGTAACGAGCGAGGACCGCCAAGTCGACGCCGTTCGCCCGCAAGAGCTCGAGTGCAGCGTCCTCTTGGGCGCGCTTGGTCTCTTTGGTGATGGGCAGGTGATGGAACGGAACCCCGAACTGATCGGCTACCGACTCGAGGTCCGGGTGGTTGCTGATCACCATCGCGATGTCGGTTGAAAGCTCCCCCGCGCGTTGCCGCAGCAGCAAGTCGTACAGGCAATGATCGTACTTCGAGACGAAGATTGCGGTTTTGGAGCGGTCCGTTCCGTCCGCAATGCGCCAATTCATCGAGAAGCGGGCGGCGACCTCCGAGATGGCGGTCTCCAGGCTCGTCCGGTCGGTGTGCAACTCCGATAGGTCGAACTTGATGCGCTGAAAGAACTGACCAGCAACCGGGTCAGTATGCTGATCGGCATCGAGAATGTTCGCGCCGTGCCCGTAGAGGAGCTGCGCAAGGGCGGCGACGAGGCCTTTGCGGTCGGGGCAGCAGACGAGCAGGGTGGCGGTTTGTTCCACAACCAAGTGTTTAGCCGTTGAGCGGCCGATGGGCCAGCGCCAACCCGGTCACCTGCTTAGGCGCTCCATGGCGTCGCCAAAGATGTAGACGAGTTGCAGAATGCCCGCGCCGGTGCCTAGGACGGCGCCGGCAGCGATCAGTTTCCACTCGTCCTGTTGGAAGGCAGGCCTGAGCACCCCCTCGTAGCTTTCGCGGTCGAGGGCCTTCATCCGCCTTTCGAGTTCGCCTTGGAGGTCGACTGATTCGCCGGCGAAGGTGTGAAAGAACCCTCCAGGCTTGGGCCATTCGGTCTGGATTCGCTCCACCAGCTCGGCACGGAGGGCGGGTCGCTGCTCCTCCGGTAGTACGAGCTTCGCCATCGGGTGGGCTTCGTACTTGGCGATCAATTCACTGATCCGGCGCTTGACGATCTCGTTCATCCGAGCTGCTCCATCGCCATTCATGACAGTCGCCACGATGTTGTCTGCATTCAGGACGCGAG
>CAYZDM010000328.1:0-4330 GCA_964476875.1 uncultured Sandaracinaceae bacterium
GTCAACGTGTCGAATCCAAGCGCATCGAAGAAGGCGACGTCTATCGCATCTGCGATTACGAGTTCAGCTTCACCTATCAATGATCACATAGGAGCACGCGTCGCGTGCCTCGTTCTGATCGCGTTCGTTTGTTTTTCGATTGGCAGTCATGGCTCCGCGAGCGAGCCCGATTCGCCCACGCAGACAGCTCAACTTCAGAACCGGCTCAGCCGACTCGAGACGCGCGAAGACGCGAAGTACGCCAAGGGCGCGCTCGAGCAGGCTCGTCGCGCACTGCAGGCGGCGTCGGGTCCGGACAAAGATGCCAGCACGATTCATCGGACGCAGCAGATCGCGCGCGCGGCGATGGTGCTGGCTGAGCGCCAACTCGATCGTCGCCAGGCGCAGGTGGAATTGTTCGCGACGCAGCGGCGCCTCACGGCGACGCGTGAGCGGGCGGGTGCACAGCGTCGCGTACTCGAAGCACTGATGAGGGACCGGGCCTCGCTGGCACGTGCGGGAGAGCAACCGTGACCATTCGCGCAATCGCTGTCCTTCTGATCGCATGTGGATATGCCTGTGCGGCGCAGCAATCGGCGCGGACGTCTGAAGCCTTGTTCTCGTTGCCCGCGGCCGAGCTTGCCCGCCAGCATGCGCCAGACCTCTACGAACAAGCGCAGACCGCATGGGCCGGAGCAGACCAGTCCGAACGGCACAAAGACGATCTAGCGGCAGACGATCAACGCACCGAGGCACGACTCTGGTTGGCGGCTGCGGTGGCCGAGGCCCAGCGCATCCAGTTGGAAGCCAAGCGCGCCGAACTTCAACGCGAAGAAGAGCGCTGGGCGAAACAGCTCTCTCGCGACCAAGAAGCCTCCGCCGTCGTCGCCCAAGACATCTCACGTTACGAAGCACGCACCGTTGCCCTCCAAGAGGCCGAACGCTTGTCCGCGCTCAGTGAGGCGCCCACCGTGAGTGCCGCGACACTCGAAGCGGTCTTGACGCGAGTTCGATTGAATCTCGCTCTCGCAGAGGCGCTCGGCGCAAGCGAGGAGCTACTCCAGCCCCTGCGCGATCGCACCGATCTGATCGCCCGACGGCGTCCTCATTTGGCGAAGCCCGCGGAGGCGTTACTGCAACAAAGCGATGCGCTGATCGGAAAGATGCGCGCCCAGTGGCCCGAGCCCCGCCCTGGGGCTTCGACGGAGCTCGTGGAAACAGCGTTGGTGACAGGGTTCTCGGCCGATCGCATTGCTGGCGGCGTGCTGATCCGGTCGGAACGGTTCTTCATGAACAGCGGGCAGGTGTCGAGCGCCACTGTCCGGCGATTCCACGGTCTGCTTGCCGCGTTTCCTCACGGGCCAGTCGTCTGTCAGGTGGCGGTGCCGGAGCTTCGTGGTCGAGTCTGGGCTCGACGCGTCGCACTGCTGGTAGAGCGCCTGCGTCGCATGGATGATCCCGGTCGAGTGTCGACAGGGATGGTCGTCACGCAGTCAATGAGCGCTGGCGCCGTGCAATGCACCTTCGCTGCGTATCGCGGTCTTTGAACGGGCCTGACGTCCGTTCAGTCCAGCCTTTGGAATGACTGCTTGGCCGCCGCCTTGGTGTGATCGGTGTTTGGGACCTGTTTGGGCGGAGGCGGAATCTCCGTGATTGCGATCCGCGTGAGGCTGTTGCCCACTTCGAGGATCGAAACTGTGACCTTGGTAGGGTTGACCTCTGCGCCGCGTACGCTTGCCTGCTTGTAGACCGCGCCCCTGCCGCGACGCTCTACACTCCCCGTGATCATCATTGGCCCGAAGTACGCGAGCACTTTCTTGATGGGCGCTTGCATCTGGTACACGTGTTGCAAATGCTCGTCGCGCGTGAGCGTCGCCCCGCGCGGCAGACGGATGCCGACGATGTAGTCGTCAGAGGGAATGAGCTTTCCTTGCGGATCGTAGTTCAGAGCCACCCGCTCCTCCCTGGGGGCTTTCTCGGTTGCCGTCCGCGTCGGTGCTTCCGCTGGGGCGGTTTCAGTGCGCCGTTCGCGCTCCGATGAGCAACCGGCCAGAGCTACGAAGGCGAGGAGGGTCAGGACCAAGTGCGTCGAGTCGAACCTCGAGCCCCGTGATGTTCTCGTCACGGCCATCATTCCAGCGTGTCCGCCATCCCCGAAACGACAGTGAAGCCGTCGGGCGCGTTGATCCCCTCCTCGAGGAGGTTGATCGACAGCCCGCCGCTCGTGGTCGCTGAGCCGCTGAGATGACCCAGCAGTCTGAACTCTCGTCCGCTCGTGGCGTAAGGCATCGCAAGCGTCGACACCGTGCCATCGAACGGGTCTGTGACGTCGATGCTTTGCGTAGTTGTGCAAACCGGTAGCTGAGAGACTTGCAGCCCGACGAGCAGACTGTTCGACAGGTCAGGGATGTCGGTTGAATCGAGAACCGTGGTGGGGTTGCTGGAGATGTCCGAGAGCAGCGGCACGAGATCGCCTGGGTTCGCAGGGTCATCGAGGTAGCTGACACCGAAGATTCGGCTGCCGCCGAATGGGCACGCATCGAGCGCTGTGCCGCCTCCGGCCTTGAAGGTGCCAAAGAACACCTGCCCAGCGAAGAGCTCCAACGGCCCTGTCATTTGCTCGCCGGCGTCGAGCTGGATCTCCCAGTTGAGTCGCCCCTCGAGCTGACTGACGAAACCGTCCGCACCGAACGTGAGCTTCTCGGTGATCGATACGACGCGATTCTTGGCCGAAGCATCATCGAGCACGTCGATGTTGCCGGTTCCGACGAGAATCACCACCTCGCCAGCGGCGTTGATACTGAGTGCCGAGGGGTAGTACGTTGGCTCGGCGTCATCCGGGTCATCCCCGTAGTAGAGGTCGTGCAGCGCCTCAGCGTCCCAGTCATCCGGATCAGCCGACGACATGTCGACTCGCCAGAGCACGCCATCCGCATCGACGGTGTACGCCGCGCTTCCCACGGTCCCGGTATCGCCTCTGAAGACGGAGACGGCGCCGTTGAGCGGCGCCGGGAACACATCCTCTCCGATCTCTCGGATCACGGAGCCTGTGGCCAGGTCGATGAAGTAGAGCGATCGCCCGTGCCGTGTGGCCGGCGGGACTGAGAGCGTCCCTCGCCAGCAACGACGGCTGGCGCGCGGCGTTATCGTAACGTCCGCTGCGGTCTTCATCCCCTCCGGGAGCGCGGGTCCCGAGGCCACGACACAAGACCCGGTGTCCTCCACGCCCTGCCCACCGGGGATGATGACGACGCCGTGAGATTGCCGAGGCTTGAAGACGGTCGGTCCGCCCGAGTTGCCCCTGGGCGTCGGGTCGCTATCTTCAAGGAAGATCTGAGCGGCGGTCGGCTGCCCGTAGGTGTCACCGAGATTGCTGTCGGTGAACTGCCACAGGAACTCGGGCTTGCAGGGATTGGTGACATCGAGGGCGATGACGCCGCTGCCACCATTTCGGAAGCTGAGAAATAGAATGGTGCGCCACACGTTCGTCTGGCCGGCTGGTGAGTCGGTGGTTCCACCGCCGCCGTCATCCTGTGCGAAAGCGCGCACGTCGTAGAGGTCGCGTACGAGGATGTTGCCGTCGGCAAACCACTGTTTGCTGCCGCCCGAGAGCAGATCGTCGAGGTCGTCTAGGAACATCGGCGGAATGAAGCCCCAGAGTTCGGTGCCCGCGTCCTTGCCTCCGGCGCACTCGAACTCATCGAGCTTGTTGCCCGCCGTGAACACGCCCGCCGCGTAGTCATCCGCCAAGAAGGCATGAATGATGCCGTCGTTGGTCGAGGTGTAGATCACGCGCGGCCTTCGATTCAGGGCCCACCCGTCGCTCGATAGGTCTTCGAGCGGATCCGGACTCTCTTGATGTGCAAATCCCAGTCGCCAATCGTTGTATGAGCGGTCCTCAATGTCGTCGACGAGCGGTCCGACGATGGCCGGCGTCGAGTGGTAGATGTCGCCCAGGCGTTCGTCCTCGCGTGGACTTCCCGGCACGCCATGGACCCAATCGACGATGGTGTCGCGTTGCACGGTATCGACGCTGCCGACGCCGAAGAAGTACTCTGGTGAGATCGCATCGCTGAACTCTCCGATGGGAACCTTGTTGATCTCGCCTCCCGCGGTCGGCACGTCGATCCCAGAGTTGGACAGCGAGGTCAGCCTCTCCTTGCCGTTTCCGGCGAGGTGGCCGTTGATGTCCGCCGGATTGTTCGGGAGCACTGTCCAGAGATTCCTCGAGAAGCCCCCTGCGAAAGTGATAGCCGCGGGTGGATCCGAGCCTGTTGGCTCTACGCCCCCCGGCGCGACCGCCTGCGCGTTGAGAACCAACTGAAAGCGATCGGAGTCCTCGACGGTCTGA